>NZ_DFDO01000328.1:0-5735 GCF_002367915.1 Acinetobacter sp. UBA3025 | reverse complement strand
AGCCTTCATATATGAAGGCTTTTTCTTAAGATTAGTAGTTTATTAATTCAATACATCAGTTTGAAGACATTGCTACTTTAATCTTTTCCATTGCATTCTTTTCAAGCTGACGGATACGTTCGGCGGAAACATTATATTCAGCTGCCAGTTCATGCAAGGTTGATTTTTCATCATCCAGCCAGCGACGCTGCAAGATATTACGGGAACGGTCATCTAGCTGTTCCATTGCTTCATGCAGGGCAGAGGTGCTTTGTTCCTCATAGTCTTCATTTTCAATCAGACGTGCCGGGTCATAACGGTTGTCTTCCAGATATAGTGCTGGAGCAACGTGAGTTGAATTTTCATCATCATCGTCACCTGATGCTTCAAATGCCGCATCATAAGCCGTCAATCGGCCTTCCATTTCCAGTACCTGTTCTGGTGTTACATTCAGGTCATTGGCAATCGACTGAGCTTCTTCAAGTGTTAACTTTTTAGAAGACTTTTTCAAGCTACGTAAATTGAAGAACAGTTTACGTTGCGCTTTAGTGGTCGCAATTTTGACAATACGCCAGTTACGAATTACATATTCATGAATTTCAGCTTTGATCCAGTGCACCGCAAATGACACCAGACGTACGCCCATACTCGGGTCAAAACGTTTAACGGCTTTCATCAGGCCAAGGTTGCCTTCCTGAATCAGGTCACCTTGAGGCAGGCCATAACCCGCATAACTACGTGCAATATGGACTACGAAACGCAAATGAGACATGACTAGCATTTTTGCTGCGTCCAGGTCTTGGTCGTAGTAATAGCGTTCAGCCAACTCTTTTTCTTGTTCGGCCGTTAAAATAGGAATTTGATTGACAGTGCTAATATAAGCACCAAGATTGACACCTGGCGCCGATAATGACAGGGGCATCAATTGATTGCGGCTGTCACTCATGTGTTCTCCTTGAAGTGCGGGGGATTTAACCCTTAACTAGGTTTTATCTTAATCCAAACTCTCCTCAAATAATGGATATTTGGGTAGAGAAATGTAAACTTTTATACGAGTATGGAGAGCATCCAGTTTAATTGAAAATTTTTAAGATTCAATCAGGTAGTGATACTCAGTTGCAGAAATCTGTTGAGATTCGCATTTTAACTGATGCATTTGGCAATATCGTGTAACATCAGTTTGACTATGTGGATCTGATGACTTTAGCAAGAATGTTTTGCCCTGATCTGCTTTTAATGCACGCTTTAACATCAGGAGCGGCATCGGACAGGGTTTACCCATGGCATCTATAATATGCGCTTGACCGTGGTTATCACTCATTTCCGTTTTATTCATATCGCAAAAAAAGGCTATAAATATTAGCAAATAGGATGCCAAAACCCAACTATTTGGCTAAAAAGTTACATGAAATAATATATATAATTTTTCTGATATATATTATGAAAAAAAATAACTAAATCAAAAGGAACAAAGCTAAAAAATATCTATTAATTGTCATAAACCCATGTTAAGCTCGTTGTGTATTTAGGATTTTAGATAAACAAATTGATTGTTTTTCGCCCTATACATAATGGATGTAACCGGGATTTTGTTAATAGTTTTACAGAATGATTACAAGCTTAAAAATAATATTTTCAAACTTGTTTGCTCTGCTGTTTGCAACACCGGGTGGTCCTTTTTTAGTATCAATGAGGATTAACTTATGACAGCTGCTCGTGAACAAGGCGTAGTTAAATGGTTCAACGACACTAAAGGCTTCGGCTTTATTCAACGCAACGGTGGTGATGACGTATTCGTTCATTTCCGTGCTATTCAAGGCGAAGGCCACCGTTCACTTCGTGACGGCCAACGTGTTGAATTCAGTGTAGTTAAAGGCCAAAAAGGCTTCCAAGCTGAAGAAGTTCAACCATTAGACTAATCTTCGGATTAAGCTAATAAACGCCCCAATATAAATTGGGGCGTTTTTTGTTTATACTATTTCATCTTAGTGATTATCAAATTAGAGCAGCGCTTTATGTCATCTGGTTTTGAAACCTTAAATTTACATCCCCAACTGAAAAAGGCAATTGATGCTTTAGGCTTTACTTCCATGACGCCGATTCAGCAGAAGGTTTTAAAATTCACCTTGGCAGGACATGATGCTATTGGTCGTGCACAAACGGGTACGGGTAAAACAGCCGCATTCCTGATTAGCGTGATTAATGACTTGCTGAATAATCCAGTAAAAGAACAGCGTTATCGTGGTGAACCGCGTGCACTGATTCTGGCACCAACACGTGAACTTGCCCTGCAAATCGAAAACGACGCGCATGAGCTGACCAAGTTTACTGACCTGAGTGTCGTAACACTTCTAGGTGGTGTAGATTTTGACAAGCAGAAAGCTCAATTGGATAAAGCGCCAGTGGATATCATGGTTGCTACTCCAGGGCGTCTGATTGATTTTGTCGAGCAAAAAGAAGTCTGGCTGGATCAGATTGAATTCCTGGTGATTGATGAAGCTGACCGTCTACTGGATATGGGTTTTATTCCATCAGTAAAACGTATTGTGCGTTTCTCGCCACGCAAAGAGCAGCGTCAGACGCTGATGTTCTCTGCAACTTTTAGCTATGATGTCTTGAATCTGGCACAGCAATGGTTATTTGAACCGGTCACTGTCGAAATTGAGCCAGAGAAAAAAACCAATGCCGACGTAGAACAGCGTGTGTATATGGTGGCGAAAGCAGACAAATATAAGTTGCTGCAAGACATTCTGCGTGATGAGCCGATTGAAAAGGTCATGATTTTCGCTAACCGTCGTGATCAGGTACGTAAGCTATATGATCATTTAAAACGTGATGGTTATAAGGTGGTAATGCTGTCAGGCGAAATTGCCCAAGACAAACGCTTAAAAATGTTAGACCAGTTCAAAAATGGTAAACATAACATCATGATTGCGACAGACGTTGCCGGTCGTGGTATTCATGTGGATGGTGTATCTCATGTAATTAACTTCACTTTGCCTGAACAGTCAGATGATTATGTACACCGTATTGGTCGTACCGGTCGTGCGGGAACGCGTGGTGTAAGTATCAGTTTCCTGGCGGAAGATGATGCGTTCTATTTGCCAGAGATTGAAAAAGCGATTGGACAGAAATTACCCCTGACCCGTTTAGAAGGCTATTGCTAATCTAAACTGCAAAAAAACCGCTCTTAAAGAGCGGTTTTTTATTACTGCACATGTTGAAGCTTATTTTGCTTCACAGCGGAACGTTAAAACAGTCTGATAATCATCATTCTGGTTCAATCCGGTGTTGGTGCCGGCAATATTGCCTAATACAGTCGCAGCAGCCTGAATCATTTGTCCGGTCTGTTCATCGACTACACCTTTTAGTGCACCATCATAAGAAGTTTTTTCATCCAGAATAATCGCAGTTGCTTTGGAGCCACAGGTTTTGCTGGCGGCATTCACTGCATTATTTTTAGAGGTTAACTGGTTTTTACCTAATCCTGTTACTTCAAACTGATTATTTTCCTTTTGAACCGCCACTGAAGTCGGGTTAGATGCACAGGCAGTTAAAAGTAGAGCTGAAGCTGCTAATCCGCTGATCGCAATTGTTTTTTTCATCATAAAATCTCGCTTGAAAACAGAACTGGGAATATTGAAACACAGTAAAAAGCACAGAATTAGGAGCTGTTGTATAAGTTTGGCAATTTTTGATGTTGCTCTATGAGAGAAAAGTGAATGAAAGAGACCTTTTATTGATTCCATAGAAAATATTGTAATCTTCCTTAAATATTTTCAAGGTAGAGGTATTTGCAAGTTTCTAGAGTATTACTAGTGGAATATGCTAATCTTGACCGTAGTTTTTAAGTTATAGATCTATAAAGCAATGACGGAATCTGTGGTCGACATCGTTCATCAAAATATTCACCAACGTCAATCAATAGGACATTTGCTGGCACCTGCGCCGAATGCAGAACAGTTAGAAATGGCATTTAAAGCTGCTTTGACAGCACCGGATCATCACCGGTTAAAACCTACCACTTTTGTGATCATCCCGGATGCGCAACGTGAAGCATTTGGTGAACTGTTATCGCAAGCACTGATAGATCTGGGTCAAACTGAATCAGCTCAGATTGAACGGGTCAAGAATCATCCTTTTCGTGCACCTTTGCTGGTACTGGCATTAACCCGTTTGCAGGATCATCCGAAAGTGCCACATTTTGAGCAGATTTTGAGTTCAGGTGCCGCTATTCAAAACTTCTTGCTGTCTTTGCAGGCTCAAGGTTTTTCAACTATGTGGCGTAGTGGCGCAGTAGTAGAATCAAAATTTTTCAAGCAGTCGCTCGGCATTGGTAAGGATGATCTGGTTTCTGGCATTATCTATATCGGTACGGCGGCAAAAGCGATTGCACCACGTGCTGAAATCCAGACCCAGAATTATGTAAGTTATTGGAATCAAAACTAAGGCATTTCAAGACACAGGATATTAGAAAACAAGATGTCAGAATTAAATTTTACCGATTTGATTGAACCGGTAGTGGTCAACCAGAATACGGCTTTAAGAATTACAGTTTTAGGCGGTGGTAGTTTTGGTACTGCAATGGCCAATACCGCGGTTCGAAATGGCTGCGATACCATGATCTGGATTCGTGATCCGGAAGTAGCTGAAGATATTAATGCAACACATATCAATAAACGCTATCTACCGGATTTTAAGCTGGAAGAAAATCTGCTTGCTGTGTCCGATCTGGAGAAGGCTGTTCGTGATCGCGATATTATTCTAGTCGCAATTCCAAGCCATTCTTTTCGTGATGTGTTGCAGCAGATCAAGCCCTTTATAACCTCTCAAGCGGTGATTTCCCTGACAAAAGGGATTGAAGCCAATACCTTCAGCTTTATGAGTGACATCATTCGTGAAGAACTACCGGAAGTGCCTTATGGTGTGCTGTCTGGTCCAAACCTGGCCAAAGAAATTGTCGCAGGTCAGCCGGCAGGTACGGTGATTGCCAGTGAATCTGAACTGGTACGTTATGCAGTGCAACAGGCACTCCATAGTGCATTATTCCGTGTTTTTGCCAGTGATGATGTACATGGCGTAGAACTGGGCGGTGCGCTGAAAAATATTTATGCGGTCGCGATGGGGATGGCGGCTGCCTATAATGTTGGTGAGAATACCAAGAGTATGATTCTGACCCGTGCTCTAGCGGAAATGAGCCGATTTGCAGTCAAGCTGGGTGCAAATCCGCTAACTTTCTTGGGGCTTTCTGGTGTAGGTGATCTATTTGCCACTTGTAACAGTCCGCTGAGTCGTAACTATCAGGTTGGTTATGCATTAGGTAAGGGTAAAACCTTAGAGCAGGCGACGACTGAACTGGGGCAGACGGCAGAAGGGATTAACACGATTGTGCAGGTAAAAGCGCGTTCAGAAGAGCTGGATGTTTATATGCCGATTACAACTGCCTTGTATGAAGTGATCTTTGAAGGAGCGCCGCCGCTGACGATCGCTTTATCTTTGATGAAAAATGGTCATCGCAGTGATGTGGAATTTGTCTTGCCACATCATCAAGTCTGATCTATAACACAGGAAGAGCGATGATTATGATGCTGACTGATGATCGTGGCGACCAAATAAATAGGGAAATAAGATGCAACTGACTTTAGTGCGACATGGCGAAGCCGCGCCACCAGTGAGTGGGAATGATAGCAAACGTCCCTTAACGGAGCGCGGGCATCAACAGGCGGAACAGACAGCGCAGTATTTAAAGGACATCA
>NZ_DFDO01000319.1:4501-6420 GCF_002367915.1 Acinetobacter sp. UBA3025 | reverse complement strand
GCAGCAGTTCGTTTTCGACTTTCTTACGTTTTGCTTCAGATACTGTGAAGTTAATTGATTCAGTCTGGAAGTTCTGTTGTAGCTCAGCAATCAGTTGCGAGGCGGCTTTAAAGTCAGTTGATTCAATTCGTACCTGCGCACGAGCACGCCATTCTCTTAGCTTACGGTTGTCGTTGTCATAGACTGGATAGGTATGCTGTGAACCAGTTTCAATTTTTACCGTAGGATATTTTTTAGCAGTATTAATGGCCTGCGTCATCAACTGATTGATTTGTGCTGCCAGCTCAGCCGGCTGTTTATTAGATTTTTCAACAAATAAATTGGCGTTCATCAAGTTATTGGAAATATCGCGGCTGGCTTCTGCTGAGATATTCACCACATTATAATTCAAGGTTTCTTCAGGAGCTGCGAAAGCGGCAGAAGATAATGCGCCGAGCAAAGCAAGCGCTGAAAAAGAAGAAAGACGCATTTTGTTGTCCTGTTTTAGTGGAATTGTTGGCCTTTGGCCTTGTGCTGATCATAAAATACTAAGGTGGAAATGTGTTGATATTCCGAAATTATTGTCGTTGGATTGTTAAAAATATATTTTATTTATTGTAGATGTATCGGAAATAAATGTGATTAAAATTATATGCTTATTGAGATAATTGTTTGATAATTACACTGTTGTATTCATGACAACAAAATTGCATAAAATGTTTAAGGTTCCTTGTCATTGCCATGCATAAAGTTGATAATTTAGACAGCAACATTTTTTGATATATTTTTTTCAATAACAGCCGAGGCAAATTGATACTAAAAGTTGTTTATTTTCCTGAAAAAAACTGTATCATCCGCCTCTCCTAGTTACAGAATAGAAAATTGTCTAACTAGATTGTATAAAGCACCGAGTCAAACGACCGCAAGTCACCAGACTTATTTCTTTCAACCCATATCAGAGATGGTAATTCGATATGAGCGTTTCTTCTGTAAATCCTGCCACCAATTCCACAAACGAATACTACTTGACTCGCCAAAGTCAGATGGAATCGAATGTGCGTAGTTATCCACGTAAATTACCGTTAGCGATAGCGAAAGCACAAGGTTGCTGGGTTACCGATGTTGAAGGTACGGAGTACCTTGATTGTTTAGCTGGGGCAGGGACATTGGCATTAGGCCATAATCACCCTGCGGTCATTCAAAGTATCCAGGACACACTTGCAAGCGGTCTTCCACTGCATACGCTGGATCTCACCACTCCTTTAAAAGATGCTTTTACTGAGGCACTTCTTGCTTACCTGCCAGGTGGTAAAGAAGAATATTGCCTGCAGTTCTGTGGTCCATCTGGTGCAGATGCGACTGAAGCAGCGATTAAACTTGCTAAAACCTTTACTGGCCGTAGTTCAGTGATCAGCTTCTCTGGTGGCTATCACGGTATGACTCACGGTTCTCTTGCAATGACAGGTAACCTGTCTGCGAAGAACTCGGTGAATGGTTTAATGCCAAGCGTTCAATTCATGCCATATCCGCATGAATACCGTTGCCCATTGGGTCTAGGCGGTGAAGCGGGCGTTGATGCTTTGACTTATTATTTCGAAAACTTCATTGAAGATGTCGAAAGCGGTGTAACCAAGCCAGCAGCTGTGATTCTTGAAGCGATTCAAGGTGAAGGTGGGGTGGTAACAGCACCTGTAAAATGGTTGCAGAAAATCCGTGAAGTGACTGAAAAACACAACATTGTGTTGATTCTTGACGAAGTTCAAGCAGGCTTTGCGCGTTCAGGCAAAATGTTCGCATTCGAACATGCTGGTATCGAACCTGATGTGGTTGTAATGTCTAAAGCCGTTGGCGGTAGCTTGCCACTTGCAGTACTGGGTATTAAACGTAAGTTCGATGCATGGCAACCTGCTGGCCATACCGGTACTTTCCGTGGTAACCAG
>NZ_DFDO01000319.1:0-4197 GCF_002367915.1 Acinetobacter sp. UBA3025 | reverse complement strand
GCACAAGAACGTGGTGATTTCCTGCAAGCTGAACTGAAAAAACTGGCGGCTGAATTCCCATGTATTGGTAACGTACGTGGTCGCGGTCTGATGATCGGTGTTGAAATCGTGGATGAGCGTAAACCAGCAGACCATATGGGTTCTTTCCCTGCTGATGGCCAATTGGCTGCAGCAATTCAAACCGCTTGTTTCAACAACAAACTGTTGCTGGAAAAAGGTGGTCGTAACGGTACAGTGATCCGTTTACTTTGCCCATTGATCATCACTCAGGCTGAGTGTGAAGAAGTTCTGGTTCGCTTCAAGAAAGCGGTTGCTGAAGCTCTAGTCGCAGTTCGAGGCGCATAATTCATGGTAGATTTTGCAGAACACCGTAAAGCGTTACTCTGCAATGATGCTGCATCTATCGCTGACTATGAGTCGGCGATGGATCAGGCAACCAAAGCGGTTGCAGCATGGTTGCAAAATGACAAGATGTATACTGGCGGTAGCATCAAGGAATTGCGTAGCGCAATTGCGTTCAATCCTTCTAAAGAGGGTCTGGGCGTACAAAAGTCTTTAGAGCGTATGGTTGAGCTATTCCTCAACAAGAGCTTGAAAGTCCATCACCCGCATTCGCTTGCACATTTGCATTGCCCAACGATGGTCACTAGCCAGATCGCGGAAGTGTTGATTAATGCCACTAACCAGTCAATGGACTCTTGGGATCAAAGCCCAGCGGGTTCTTTGATGGAAGTGCAGCTAATTGACTGGCTACGTCAGAAAGTTGGCTATGGTTCAGGTCAGGCGGGTGTATTCACTTCTGGTGGTACACAATCCAACCTGATGGGCGTATTGCTGGCGCGTGATGCCTGTATCGCAAAAAACTGGAAAGACGAAAACGGTAATCCGTGGTCTGTTCAACGTGATGGTATCCCAGCGGATGCAATGCGTAACGTTAAAGTCATCTGTTCTGAAAATGCACACTTCTCTGTGCAAAAGAATATGGCGATGATGGGCATGGGCTTCCAGTCTGTCGTGACTGTTCCTGTTAACGAAAATGCTCAGATGGATGTTGATGCTCTGGAAAAAACCATGGCGCATCTTCAATCTGAAGGCAAGATCGTGGCATGTGTAGTCGCAACTGCGGGTACCACCGATGCTGGTGCGATTGATCCACTCAAACAGATCCGTGAAATCACCAATAAATATGGCGCGTGGATGCATATCGACGCAGCATGGGGTGGTGCACTGATTCTGTCTAATGACTATCGTTCTATGCTGGATGGCATCGAGCTGTCTGATTCTGTGACACTGGATTTCCATAAGCATTACTTCCAGACGATTTCATGTGGTGCGTTCTTGCTGAAAGATGAAGCGAACTATCGTTTCATGCACTACGAAGCAGAATATCTGAACTCTGCTTATGACGAAGAGCACGGTGTACCTAACCTGGTGTCGAAGTCGCTACAAACCACTCGTCGTTTCGACGCGTTGAAATTGTGGATGACTGTAGAAGCGTTGGGTGAAGAGCTTTATGGTTCGATGATCGACCATGGCGTGAAATTGACTCGTGAAGTCGCAGATTACATCAAGGCAACTGATGGTCTGGAACTTCTGGTTGAGCCACAATTTGCATCGGTATTGTTCCGTGTGGTTCCAGCAGGCTATCCAGCTGAGTTTGTCGATGCCTTGAATCAGAACGTCGCGGATGAACTGTTTGCGCGTGGTGAAGCGAACATTGGTGTCACTAAAGTCGGTCAGGTTCAATCTCTGAAAATGACGACTTTAAGCCCGGTTGCAACCCTTGAAAACGTGAAGAACCTGTTGGCACTTGTGCTTGCAGAAGCGGACCGTATCAAAGATTCAATTGCGGATGGGACTTATACACCGCCAATCGCATAAGCGGTTGCAGGTGAAAAAAGGAGATCTAGATGATCTCCTTTTTTATTAGGTTTTGATCCATATATAGATCATCAGCTTCAAGGTGATTAAGCTGCAAATAAAGGATTAAAGCCTTTTTTCCTTAACAGTTTACGGTACATACTGGAGCTGCGATCTGCCGGGAAATGTGCTTCCAGAGATAAGTCTAGCGGTAAAAACTCAGGCTTCTGGTTTTCGACAATCAGACGATCTTCTTCAAAAATCTTCAGATTAAAATCGTAGGCTTCTTCGACGGGTAAGTCTTTATCATAATTACGACAGATAGGAGCAAACAGTCGGGTCTGACGGGCGGTCATCGGTGAAGCAGCATTCATAATCACCTGTTTGGCATCATTAGGGAAATAAATGGTCAGGGTCGCGGTAAAGGGCAGACTAATTTCAAAATGCCGTAGCCATTTAAAATCTTCCTGACCACGCTGATCTAACCCAATCGGATAACGGCCAACACTGCTGATATAGTCGGCACTGAAACCATATTCAGTTTCTGTTGTGGTGTAATTCGGGACTTCAACATCATTCGGATCACCAAAGGTATCCGGATGTACCCAGGCAAAATGGGCTACATCAATAAAGCCTTCTAGCTGTCTGCCAGCAAAACATTTGATGTCTACTTGTGGGCAAACCAGTTGCTGATAATCTGCATCATTCCAATAAGGCATCACTGGAATATTCGGTTCAGCGTCTTTGTCTGCTGTCAGTGAACACCAGATCAGACCATAACGTTCAACCGCGGCATAGGTCCGTAAATGAAACCGATCTGAAATTTTATGCTGTGGATGTGCAGGGATACGGTTGCATTTGCCTTGTATACCAAAACGCAAGCCATGATAAGGACAGACCACGCCTTGACCATTATTTTTTCCCAGACTTAAGGGCACACCACGATGCGGACAGGCATCCTTGGCCACGATCAGTTCATCCTGCATCTTGTAAATAACCAGTGGCATATCTAGCAACATTGTTCCTAGCGGCTGTTCAGAGACATCACGCGCTAAGGCCACTGGATACCAATATTGAGCCAGGAGATGCCAGTCATGTTCTTCAAATGTCATGTGAATCGGTAAATCGGGATTGAAAACTGGAATGGTGGTGCTGTTCATGGTGCTATCACTGTAATTCTTTATTTCAATATAGGCCAATGTGATGTTCTACGAAATTTCAAAGATCAGGACATCCTGTTGCATAAATTCGAACAGGATGTAAGGAAGAATGAGCTATAGACAAAAAAATTAAAGGAAGCGATATTTAAAGCGCTTAAAAACGTATACCGAAAGATACTTCTTCTATTTTCCATGCACAAAATGTGTATTCAGGGCTTTATACCTAATGTGATATGCAAGCTCCATTCAGACAAAATCAGCTAATGTCAGGAAACAACAAAAATATCTGATTCAGGATGAAGAGATGACTAATTTGCATGTATCCCAACCCGTTGGCTGTATTATTCAAGGAAAAATGATACAAGGCGCTGCCGAAAGTTTTGTAGTGATCAATCCTGCTGATGAGCAGGTATTGGCACTGTGTTCCTCTCCCTCAGAAGCACAAATTGAAGACACCATCCGTAGTGCCGAGCAAGCTTTTCATCAATGGAAAAATACGGATGATGCCACGCGACAGTCAATCTTGCATCGTATTGCGGATCGTATTGAAGAACATCGGGAAGAGTTAGCGCGTTTGGTGGTGCAGGAGCAGGGCAAACCTTATGCGCTGGCTGAATTTGAAGTCGGTGGGGCCATTGCCTGGACCCGCTATCAGGCAGAACTCAAGATTGAAACTGAAATCTTACAGGATGATGCCAATAAACGGATCGAACTGCATCATCGGCCTTTAGGGATTGTGGCATCGGTCACTCCATGGAACTGGCCTTTAATGATTGCTGTCTGGCATATCATGCCGGCAATTCGCGCTGGCAATGTGGTCATCAATAAACCTTCAGAATTTACCCCATTGTCGACCCTTCGATTGGGTGAGTTGATTCAGGAAGAAGTTGCACCTGGAGTGGTATCTATACTTACTGGAGGCGGTGAGGTCGGTGCCAAGCTGACAAGTCACCCTGCAATTGCCAAAGTGGTATTTACTGGTTCGACTGCGACTGGACAAAGAATCATGCAGAGCGCAGCAGCGACTTTCAAGCATCTGACACTGGAACTTGGTGGCAATGATGCAGGCATTGTTTTACTCGATACCGACATTCAGGCGATGGCAACCCGAATCTTTCATGGAGCCTTTATCAACATGGGCCAGACCTGTGCAGCATTGAAACGCCTGTATGTACAT
>NZ_DFDO01000028.1:6070-12165 GCF_002367915.1 Acinetobacter sp. UBA3025 | reverse complement strand
TCGAATATCGTTCGTCATTAACAATATGAGAAAATGCATCTAAAAGAAATAAACAACCTGGAAAATTATTTTTAAATTTAGAAACATACTCGTTATTTTTCAAAATAACTGTTTCAACACCCAGTTGCTCTAATTGTTCTTGAAATACTTGGGGTAAATATCTATCTGTAAAGAGTTGTAATTTTGCATCAGCATAAGTTTTTGCTGATGCAAACATAACAATTATACACTTATAGTAAATATCAAACTTACTACTAACCTCGATTGCTCCTATATTAGGAGCAACCTCATCTACGTGAAAGAAACTTGTACAGATGTAATTCATTTAATGTTCCAAAGAAACAGAGACATCATGACCATGTGCTTTCAACAATGCAAAACGCTGCGCTTCTTTTAAATCTTCAGCCACCATTTCTGCACACATTTCTTGCACGGTAATTTCGGGTGTCCAACCCAATACTTCTTTAGCTTTTGTCGGATCACCCAATAAAGTTTCTACTTCAGCAGGGCGGAAGTAACGTGGGTCAACAGCAATCAAAACATCACCGACTTGAACAGCAGGTGCTTTATCGCCTTCAACCTTGGTCACAATCCCTTTTTCATCTATACCCGTGCCGGTAAATTCAAGCGTAATCCCCAGCTCTAAAGCTGACCACTCAATGAATTGACGTACGCTATATTGCACACCTGTTGCAATCACAAAATCTTCAGGTTTGTCTTGTTGCAACATCATCCATTGCATACGCACGTAGTCTTTCGCATGACCCCAGTCACGTAAAGAATCCAAGTTACCCATATATAGGCACTGGTCTAAACCTTGCGCAATATTGGCTAAACCACGAGTAATTTTACGAGTAACGAAAGTTTCACCGCGACGTGGAGATTCATGGTTAAACAAAATACCATTACAAGCAAACATGCCATATGCTTCACGGTAGTTCACCGCAATCCAATACGCATAAAGCTTTGCAACTGCATACGGAGAACGTGGATGGAATGGTGTGGTTTCTTTTTGTGGAATTTCTTGGACTAAACCATAAAGTTCAGAGGTTGAAGCTTGATAGAACTTGGTTTTTTTCTCTAAACCTAAGAAACGAATCGCTTCAAGTAAACGCAAAGTACCAATGGCATCAACATCTGCTGTATATTCAGGGGATTCAAATGATACGGCTACGTGTGACTGTGCACCTAAGTTATAGACTTCGTCAGGCTGTACTTCAGCTAAAATACGGGTCAAATTTGATGAGTCAGTTAAATCACCATAGTGCAGATGCAAGCGTGCATGTGACTCATGCGGGTCTTGATAAATATGGTCAATACGTTGTGTATTAAATAAAGAAGAACGACGTTTAATACCATGGACTTCATAGCCTTTTTCTAATAAGAATTCTGCTAGGTAAGAACCATCTTGTCCCGTAATACCTGTAATTAATGCTTTTTTCATTTGTTTAACATCCTAAATTAAAAATTAGTTATCGCCAAATAAATCTCGTGTAAAAACTTTATCTAATACATCATCTAAATCAGAAACCATACGATTTGCCACAATCACATCTGCTCGTCTTTTAAACTCTGTAAAGTCTTTTAAAACCTTAGAGTTATAAAAATCATCTTGTGCCAAATTAGGTTCAAAAATAATGACCTCTATGCCTTTTGCCTTCAAACGCTTCATAATACCTTGAATTGCAGACTGCCTAAAGTTATCACTGCCTGCTTTCATCACAAGACGATAAATGCCAACCACTTTTGGCTCACGTTTTAAAATTTCATCCGCAATAAAGTCTTTACGTGTAGTATTTGATTGAATAATGGCTGAAATTAAACTTTGTGGTACGTCTTGATAATTTGCTAAAAGCTGCTTGGTATCTTTTGGGAGACAATAACCACCATAACCAAAAGAAGGATTGTTATAATGTGTTCCAATACGTGGGTCTAAACCTACTGCCTGAATAATGTCTTTACTATTTAATCCACGTAAAGCACAGTAACTATCTAATTCATTGAAGTAAGCAACACGCATCGCTAAATAAGTATTTGAGAATAACTTTACTGCTTCTGCTTCAGTTGAATCCATTAATGCAATATCAACTTCTGGCTTTAGACTTGCACTTTTAAAAAGTTCAGCAATTTTTTGCCCCACTTCACTTTTATCTCCAACGACAATGCGTGATGGATATAAATTATCAAATAAGGCTTTGCCTTCACGTAAAAATTCAGGTGAAAAGACAATTTTAAGATTTGGAAAAAGCGTTTGAACTTTCTTGGTAAAACCAACAGGAATTGTTGATTTAATAATAGTAACTGCCGAAGTCTCTAACAAATTTAGATCATTTAAAACCTGTTCGATTGAACTTGTATCAAAATAATTTGTTTTTTCATCATAATTGGTCGGTGTAGCAATAATGATATAGTCAGCATCTTTATATGCTTCTGATTTATCTAAAGTCGCCTTAAAGCTAATTTCCTTCAATAGGTATTTTTCAATCAACTGGTCTTGAATCGGTGATTTTTTTTCTTGTAATAGTCTTACACGGCTTTCATCAATATCCAATGCAATTACTTGATGCTGTTGGCTAAAAAGCATTGCGTTCGAAAGCCCTACATACCCTGTGCCAACAATGGCCAACTTCAACATGAATATATCTACCTTTTTAATCAATTTGCATAAACCATTAATATAATGTAGGTTTAATTTTAGGTATCGAAACTATATCAAAAGCTGAATTAAATGAGTAGCTGTTTATCCCAATTTTGGAAGTTAAAATCAGCCTATAAAGCAAATAAAAGCTATATTAATTCATAATTAATAAGACTTTTTCTGATATACATAGCCATCGACACACTTCTCTAAAACATCGTAAATATAGTCTAATTGGATTTGTTCTAAGCAACTAATATTCAATTCTTGAAAGATAAAGTCTATCTTTGAATAGTCAAAATACTTCTCAAAAGACTTCAAAATCCTCTGATGCTCTGTTGCTTTTACCCCTTCAGCATCAATCAATAATTCTTCATATAACTTTTCACCCGGACGTAAGCCAGTAAACTGAATTTCAATATCACCTACCCTATTTTCATCTATAGGACGGAATCCACTGAGGCGAATCATTTGTCGAGCTAAATCAACAATCTTTACTGACTCCCCCATATCGAGTAAAAATACATCACCACCAGTCCCCATTGCACCCGCTTGAATCACAAGTTGCGCCGCTTCAGGAATGGTCATAAAGTAACGCGTCACTTCAGGATGGGTCACTGTCACAGGACCACCTTGTGCAATTTGTTTCTTAAACAGGGGGACCACTGAACCTGATGAACCGAGTACATTACCAAAACGTACAATACTGATTTGTGTCTTAGGATTGGTTGATGCCAAACCCTGACAATACAACTCCGCCATACGTTTTGAAGCACCCATCACATTGGTCGGACGTACTGCTTTATCGGTTGAAATCAGCACAAAGGTTTCCACATCTTGAGCTACAGCGGCATCTACACTGCGCTGTGTACCAATCGAGGTATTATAAATCCCCTCAAATGGATTGGCTTCAACCAATGGCACATGCTTATAGGCCGCTGCGTGATACACCGTTTGCACGCTGTATTGCTGCAATATTCGCTCTAGTTTCACTTGATTAGTCACAGATCCCAATACTGGAATGACTTGAATACCTGAGTTTTGTAATTCCCTGTCTATGGAATACAAGGCAAACTCAGACATTTCAAACAGAACTAGCAATTTAGGCTGGTGCTTGACGATCTGACGGCACAGTTCAGAGCCAATTGAGCCCCCTGCCCCGGTGACCATGACCACTTTGCCTTTAATATTTTTTTCAAGTAACTCAGGTTTTGGTGGAATCGGATCACGACCAAGTAAATCAATAATATCCACTTCCCGAATATCTGAGACTTTGACCTGACCATCGACCAGCTGGGTCACTCCAGGCAATTCCATGATTTTTACATCGGCCTGTTCAAAAGACTCAATAATTTCTTTTTTACGGGCACGGCCAACGGAAGGCATCGCCAGCAAAATTTCTTCTATATGAAATTTACGGAACTTGCTTAAGGCTCGTTTTGGGGAATAGATTTTTAAACCGCTAAGTGACCGCCCTTGCAGTGAAGTCTTGTCATCAATAAAGCAGACGGGTAGATAATTGTCTGAACGGAACAGCGCTGCTGCGATCTGCTGACCCGCCAGACCCGCACCATAAATCGCAACACGCTTCCGGTTTGCCTTTTTAGCAAAAGTCCGCAAGGTCAGATAACGGATTAGTGCACGGCTCCACCACATCCAGGAAAACAGCACAAAGCCATACATGAGCGGGATGCTCATCGGGATAAAGGCCAGGTCCAGTTTCTTTACAGCATACAACACAACAATCTGGATAAAAGTCGCAATGGAAAGCCGTAACAAATAATCTTCATTAAATGAACGGACAATCGCACTGTAGATGCCCATCAGGGCAAAGATCAGAACCCCCAAAGCCCCGACATAGAGATACCAGAACTCCAGTCCTTCCATAACCGGAACATTGGGTCTGGCCAGACGAATAGCATAGACCAGCCACATAATCACCGGCAAGACACAGATATCCATCGCTACCAGTACAATCTGTTTCTGGTAACGTGGCAGAGATGCAAGATATCGGATAATGTCTTTCACAAAGAGGACTCAAGTTCAGATTTAAAAATCAGGGAAGGCGCAAATTATACGCTGTTTTCGACTATGAAATACGGGCAATCACCTGCTGAATCGCATCTACGGTTTTTTGTAGGCTTTGTTCAGACAAGGTTGGATGCACCACAAACATCAAGCTGCTTTCACCCAGCTGTTGAGCATTTCTCAAACGCTGTGCCGGACGCCATGGCGTACCATCAAAAGCTTTTTCGAGATACACTTCTGAACATGAGCCACTAAAACATGGTACGCCTAGCGCATTGATTTCGGCCATGATGCGATCACGTGACCAGTCTTCTGGCAAAGTATCGATATTCACCTGCACATAGCATTTATAAGCCGCATGTACATAATCAACAGATGGTTTGGCTACAGTAAAATAAGGACTATTTTCAAAAGCAGCCTGAATCCGTGCCATATTGGTATTACGTACAGCAGTCCATTCCGGCATTTTTTTCAGTTGAATGCGACCAATCACCGCCTGCATTTCCATCATGCGCCAGTTGGTACCAAAGCTGTCATGTAACCAACGGAATCCTGGTGGATGCTGCTTGTTATACACGCTGTCATAGTTTTTGCCATGGTCTTTATAGGACCACATTTTCTTCCACAGCGTTTCATCATTGGTGGTGACCATGCCGCCTTCACCACCGGTGGTCATGATCTTGTCCTGACAGAAGGACCAGACACCGATATGTCCGATAGAACCGGCAGATTTACCTTTATACATGGCACCATGCGCTTGGGCACAATCCTCAATCACATACAGGCCTTTTTCTTCAGCCAGCTGCATGATTGGATCCATATCACACATCCAGCCTGCCAGATGCACACAGATAATCGCTTTAGTATTTGGCGTCAGGACTGCTTCAATAGTACGACGGGAAATATTCTGAGAATCCAACTCCACATCGGCAAAGACAGGATTAGCACCAGCAGTAACAATCGAGCTTGCTGAAGCAAGGAAAGTCCGTGAAGTGACAATCACATCATCCCCTGCCCCGATTCCCAAGGCTTTCAGCGCTACGTCCAACGCAACCGTGCCATTAGCCACCGCAACGGCGTGTTTTGTTCCCACAAACTGCGCAAATTCCTTTTCAAATTCACGGCATTCCTGACCGGTCCAGTAATTGACTTTATTTGACAAAAGAACCTTTGATACCGCGTCTGCTTCCTCTTGAGTAAAGCTTGGCCACGGCTCAAATGCAGTGTTTAACATGGGTATTTCCTGGTTGAGAGATTTATTTAGACTCGATAATGCGAGCCGGATTGCCGACCACAGTCACGCCGGCTGGAACACTTTTGGTGACTACAGCACCCATACCGACGATTGCGCCACGACCAATCACCAAAGGCTGATCTGGTGTGCCCTGCTTGATCATGGCTCCGGCACCGATATAGGCATGGTCATGGA
>NZ_DFDO01000028.1:0-5920 GCF_002367915.1 Acinetobacter sp. UBA3025 | reverse complement strand
GGTCATGGATATGAATATTGCCGTTGCATTTTACGCCTGGCGCAAAGGTAACAAAATCCCCAAGCACACAATCATGCTCTACATAACTGTATAAATTAGCATGGAAGCATTTGCCAATCTGGATATTTGAGGTAATCGTCACAAATGGACTTAAAGCCATACCTTCGGCAATCTTGGACTGATCCATCAACACCACATTATCGGCCTGAATCGACCAGAGCTGAATGCCATCTTGCTCAAATCGCCGGGCAATTTTTTCCCGAACACGGCTATTGGCAATCGCAATCTGCACCGCTTTAAAATCTGCAGATTCATTTAAAAATGTCGCATAATTCATAGCACGATGACCATTAATCTGGCTAATTTCTGTTAGAGCGTCATCAATAAAGACAATTTCAGACGGATCATTGTCACGTGCCAATTGCTGCCGTGCCACCGGCATCAGGCTACGGCCACAGCCGGAAGCACCATAAATCGCATAAAGCTGGGTCATTTTTTCTGTTCCGGTGTGCCAGTAAATTTGCTCATGGTTGCCTCGCCTTCGGCATGAATATCATCCTTGGCTAATACCTTTTTCACAGTTTTCACCATGATTTTAAAATCCAGCCAAAGCGATTGATGTTCCACATACCAGGTATCCAGCCGGAATTTTTCTTCCCAGGAAATAGCATTGCGGCCATTCACCTGTGCATAACCGGTCATGCCGGGACGGACATTATGCCGTTTCGCCTGCTCGGCATTATACAGCGGCAGATATTCCATCAATAAAGGGCGTGGACCAACAATACTCATATCGCCTTTGATCACATTCCACAATTCTGGCAATTCATCCAGACTGGTAGAACGCAGCATTTGGCCAAACGGCGTTAAACGTTCACTGTCGGGTAATGGATTACCATAAGCATCCACCGCATCTTTCATGGTACGGAACTTGATCATTTCAAAAGGCTTACCATTCAGACCTGGACGTACCTGACGAAACAGTACTGGAGAGCCTAGATTCTTTTTTACCTTATACGCCACTAGAGCATATACCGGTGATAGGATCACCAGCGCGGTCGAAGCAATCGCCACATCCAGAATACGTTTAATCATGCCGATATTCCCATCTCACGCAGCATATGTGCATTGACCTGATGTACATCATATTTGCTCAAGGCACGTTCCCTCGACTGCTGTCCCATATAGGCCATCAGTTTTGGATCGTCAATAAAATACTGCATTGCCTGCACTAGTTCATCCACTGATTTTACCCCGACCAGATAGCCATTGACACCATGGGCTACAGTTTCACGACAGCCTGGCGCATCGGTAGTAATAATCGCCCGACCCATCGCCATGGCTTCCAGCACAGTCCGTGGCGTGCCTTCACGGTAAGATGGCAACACATACACCGAACTGACCGCAATTGCCGGGCGTACATCACTGAGTCTGCCCCAGTAATTGATCGTCTTTTCTGCAATCCAGCTGTCTAACTCAGCCTGGGAAATCGCGGTCGGATTATCATCAATCCAACCGACCAGATGGAATTCCGTTTCCGGATATTGCGCTTTGATGATCCGTGCTGCCTCGGCATATTCACGTACGCCTTTATCACCCAATAAACGGGCAATGAGCAAAAATGAAGCTTTGACCTGACCTTGCGTATTTTGCGGCAATGGCATGATATCGAAGTCCTGCACATTCACCCCGGAACCATTTACCACCACGGTCGGTTTATCTTTTTCCAGCAGATGCATGTCCTGAAACAGTTTCAGATCATCCGGATTCTGGAAAAAGACTTTATCGACATGTTTTAAGGCTTGGGCGTATAAGCCATGGACCATTTTCTGGAACAGGCTACGTTGACCCGATTCGATATTCTGAAAGGCATAGCCCAGACCGGTAATCAGAGCAAAACGATGCGGCACTTTAGCCAGCCAGGCCGCCAAAGTGCCGTAAATGACCGGTTTAATGGTATAAGACAGCACATAATCCGGCTGAATCCGACGGATCTGCTGATACATCTGCTTTAACAGTTTCAGATCAGCCAATGGATTGGTACCCGTGCGCTGCATCGGAATTTCATGCACCTGATAACCCAGCTGTAACAGCTGCTGATGCTCTTCAGCAAAGCTGGACAGTTCCGGAGTCATGATGTGGATTTCAAAACCGCGCGCGGCAATGGCTTCTAACAACTTGCCACGAAAGTTCAGCACTGAAGGTAGAAAGCTGCTGATCATTAAAAATTTCATGCCTGTTGGCTCCATACCTGCATATATTGCTGACTGACAGTTTCAATGCTGAAATGCTGTTCTATCCGCTGCCATGTCGCCTGTTTTAAAGCAAATTTCTCATCCGCACTCAACTGGAGATACTTTAAAATGGCTTGAGCTAAAGCATCACTGTCGCGCGGTGGCACAATATTACCCAACTCCTGCACGATATAACTGGCATCTCCAACATCAGTACTGATACATGGCAAACCGGAGGCCAACGCTTCAACCAGTACATTCGGAAAGCCTTCGGTAATTGATGTCATCAGAAAAGCATCAATGGATTGATAAAAGGCTGGCATATCGGAGACCTGATCCAGCAACTCCACTTTGTTCTGATCTAACTGATATTGTTCAAACAGGGCTTTGACTTCAGGATTATTCAGACTAGCACCACCACCAGCAATTCTAAACACTACTGGCTGGTCTTTCAGTTTCGCCATAGTTTCAAATAGATAAGGATAGCCTTTGGCTGGATGATAACGCCCGGCAAAACCAATCACGATTGGATCATGTAATTCCGGATTAGGCTGAAACTTATCCAGATACACACCATTCGCGATCACATGACTATTTGGATTATGAAACCCGAATGATTGATGCTGCTGCATGGAAGAATGAGCACAGTAAATAATGGCTTGGGGCTGTGCCGATAACAATTTGCTTAACACTAAAGCCAGTTTAGTGCTGATGGATTCATCTTTCGGTGAAGCTAAAGAATGATGAATACCCCAGATTACCTTAGGTTTCTGCTTTAAGCCGATGACACTCAAGCTAGTCAGGACATTGGCATGGTACATCCAGCACTGCAGCGTTTGCGGTGTCAGTTGTTTTAATAAAGCACGCAGTTTTTGAATGGTGCCAAACGTATTCAGTCCATTCCAGCCTAGAGCATAATGTGTCTGACAGCGATCCAAGGTGCTTTGATAGACTGCAGAGGTTTTCATCAAAGCGATAATGACATGCTGATATTGCTGCTCAGTTGCCTGAATCAGGCGCGATAGCATCATTTCCGCACCACCAACTCCAGCAAAATTAGTGATGACATGCACCATGGTCGGCTTGCTCATACGGCCTGCTCCATCATCTGCAGGTATTGCTGCAATACAGTGGATTTATGGAAATGCCGGATATGTGCAGTAAAATCCTGCTCTGAATAGCGGACATAATCGCCAAAAATCGCTTTCCGCATAACTTGGGTGAGTCCTGCCTGATCATTGCATTCTACTAGCAAGCCAAATCTGGAATTATCCAGAATTTCCATCGGACCACTTGGGCAGTTGGTACTCACCACTTTGATTTTGGAAGCTAGTGCCTGAATCAGCACGCCTGGCAAACCTTCCCAGTTAGAACTAAGCACAAACAGCGAGGCATATTTAAAATAGGCATAAGGATTGGAATCAAATCCCGGCAAATCCACAATGTCTGTCAGACCTAACTCAGCAATAAGCGCCTCGAATTCAATACGAAGTTCACCTTCTCCCAGAATCAGCAAGCGAGTGTCGGGATGCTGGTCATGCAGGTCTTTAAAGGAGCGGATCAAAAAGCCAAAGTTTTTGGCTTCTGTCAGACGGCCGACAGCCAGAATCACTTTATTGCTGCCATCAAAAAATTTGTGCTGGACGGGTACATTTAGTTTTTCAAAATAGGCATCGTCCAGAACAGGGTTATAAATGGTACTTAGATTGGACTTTTTATAGCTGTAATATTCTCGGAAATCCTGCTCGACGCCTTTGGAGACACAGACCACCTGCTGTGCCATTGGATAGGTGAAATTTACTAGAGTTTTTAAAATGAATTTTGCCAAGCCTTGAGTTTTTATATTTTTGGACGGCGTCGATACTTCCCGAAAAATCAGACGAGTTTGTACCCCAGCCAGTTTTTTGGCCAAGGCGGCAATAATATTAGTATGGGTCTGAGTGGCTACGAGACAATCATACTGTTCGGCCTGTAGTTTCTTTTTTAACGGCACAATCGCACTCGCCACACGGCCACAGTCAAAGTTGATCAGCTGGATTTTAGAACTGGCTTCTGGCAGTAATTTTGCTTTGACTCCACTCAGGTCACACACACCTAAATGAATATTCAGGCCCTGTTCAGCAAAACTGTTAGCCAGCTGAATCACCGTACGCTCCGCACCACCGCCCCCCAACGTCGGCAAAAAGAACATCACTTTATTCAACATAATCAGACCTGACTTAAAAATTAATGGGAAGTTTTAGAGACTTGAATTTCGATAGCGCGCTGTACCCGTTCGGCATAGTCCTGAATACCGACCAGATCGCTATCACTGGCACAGGTCGTCTGGATCTTGGTCTGATAATCCGCAAAACTGGAAACGACTTTGGCTGGTACGCCAATCGCGACACTATTATCCGGAATGTCTTTGGTCACCACAGAGCCGGCACCTATCACCACATTTGAACCGATAGTAATACCCGGCATAATGATACTGTTCACGCCAATAAAGACATGCGAACCGACCTGAATCGGGGCAAAGCGTTGATAACGTTTGCCTTGAGCATCTTTCACCAGACAGGTACTGCCATCATGGGTAATAAATTTCACGCCTGAGGTCACGGTGACATGATCACCAAGTGAAATGAGAAATGGCTCGGAGCCCCAGTTTTTAATATAGATCCGGCACTGCTCCCCTACGGTCACGCCTTTTTTACGCGCATAGGCCACACTGCCTTTGGCTATAAAATAAACCAGGTCAAACAGCAGATGAAACGCAGAACGAATAAAGGCCATAGGGCTAATAAAACTCAATGCAAAAAGATCAAGCCGGATATTTTACGCTGAAAATAGGCAGAGGGATATGCGTGCCCAGTCAGAGCGATTTTATTTTTTTTGCAGGAATGCCAACATAAACCCCCACTTCCATCAGTGGCTTGGATACCAGACTACAGGCACCGATCACACTGTTGTCTGGAATAGTCACTCCATCCAGCACAGTGACCCGTGCGCCCAGCCAGATATTTTCACCTAAACTGATGCCTTGTCTAGTAATCTGATCTTTGACCAGCACATCCGGTTCACCAAATTTATGGTTGCTGGCAATGATAAGGCTTTGTGTCCCAATCCGGGTATTGTCACCAATTTTTACCCCGCCACAACCATTGATATAGGACTTGGAATTGATGCTGACATCGCGACCAATTTTAATCTTGCCACCAAAGCACTTGATATAGCAGTTTTCCCCAATAAAGCTGTGATCCGCAATGGTAAGACTCGCACCCGGCTCGACAATGATGCTGACATAATCACCAATATAAACATTCTTGCCGATTTTGACCTGACCACTTATTTCCAAAGTCGAATGTTTGCCAAAATATCGGAATCGGGTCTTGAAGGCCAAATTATAGATTGCCTTACGGCACTGTGCAGTGAACCAATGCATGAGTTTCAAGGCTTTAAAAAACATCATACTTTGCTTCTCCACACTACATATAAAATGGCAAAGTTATAGAAAATCAACGCGACCGGCACCGCCAGCAACATATACAGCTTGTCACTTAACAGCAGATACAGAGCGGCAAATAAAATAAATTTAATGCACAACTCGACAATCTGCAATTTAAACAAGGCCTTGCTATTGCGCCGCGCTACCAGATAAGCAGAACTTGGCGGATTACAGAAAATCGCCCAATATCCCAGAGCTA
>NZ_DFDO01000073.1:0-14728 GCF_002367915.1 Acinetobacter sp. UBA3025 | reverse complement strand
CCGGGGTTTTTTATTAATTTTTATTTAGTCAATCAGGCTGCCAATGACCTGAGATTTTATATTTGGCTATTTTTTGAATAGGACTACTGATCTCAAATGGATCAGACAGCAGGATTTGACAAATGCAAGCCAATCCACAAGGATAAGTGAATAAAAATAATCATGAGTAGAACAATATGTCCCATCCGCTTTCCAGCCTTGAATATCAACCTGATATTCTGGGTGAAGGTTATGAACAGGCCACTTTAGAATTCCCGCCAGATACTGAAGGCACAGTAGTTGCCACACTGATCCGCAAAAAGGCAGACCAACCGACCTCTAAAGCTGTCCTCTATATTCACGGCTTTATTGATTATTTTTTCCAGACTGAAATGGCAGAGCGTTTTAATCAGCAAGGTTTTGATTTTTATGCACTGGATTTACGTAAATACGGCCGATCCTATCTGTCCCATCAGAAACTTTATAATGTCTATCATCTTTCAGAATATGATGCAGAAATCAGCCAGGCTCTTGAAATTATTGGACAGGAAGGCCATGACACGGTTTTACTCAGTGGCCATTCTACCGGCGGATTAATTACTACTTTGTATGCAGCACATCATCCAGATCATCCCTTAATTAAAGGCTTATGGCTCAATAGTCCTTTTTATGACTTTAATATGACGCCTTTTGAGAAAAAGTTTCTGGTGCCTAAATTGAGCCGTCTGGGAAAACGTTTTCCGGAAATGCTATTTCCTAGCCGCTTAAATCGTCATTATGTGCCTAGTCTGCATATTAGCTATCAGGGGGAATGGCATTTTGATCTGGAATGGAAAAAACCTAGCTATCACTGGGTGCGTCTGAGTTTTGTACATGCCATTCACGAAGCACAAAAAGAAATTCATCAGGGTGTACGTTTAAATATTCCGACTTTGCTAATGCATGCCCACAAAACCACTTATCCCCTACGTTTTAATCGTAATACTCAAACCAGTGACGTGATTCTTCAGGTACGCGACATGATTGAACATGCGCAGAAAATCCAGGGCGATGTGAAACTCTGTTCGATTCAAAATGGGATACATGATCTGGTTCTTTCAGAAAAACCGGTCCGTGAGCAGGTCTATCAGCAGCTATTTCAATGGCTGGAAAATAAAGCCCTATAAGCCAGATGAATAAGATAGGTAGCAAGCTCTGCCTGTCTTATTTTTCAATAATTTTATTTACCTATTTTTCCTGGATATGAAATAAAAATATCAAGCTGATCAGTAATGCTTTTTACATATTAAAATCATTTCATTATAAAAATAAGATATTGAAATTTATAAAAATAATAAATTTCATTTTTATCCAAATGTTGCCTTTTGTAGCAAGCTTGTAAGTATTTATCCTGCGATTTTTTTCCCTCTCTATAGTAGAGCTGAGATGTTGAATCTGAGGGCTTTTGCAGGGCAGAAGTGGTTCGGCATTCATCAATAATAATCATATCAAGGAATAGAATTATGCGTTATGCAGATCCCAATACTGACGGTTCAAAAGTGCAATTTAAATCCCAATACGAAAACTTCATTGGCGGAAAATGGGTCCCACCCGTCAAAGGTGAATATTTTGATAATATTTCCCCCGTAGATGGAAAAGCCTTTACCAAAGTTCCGCGCTCCTCAGTGGAAGATATTGAACTGGCGCTGGATGCGGCTCATGCCGCCAAACAGCAATGGAATAACAGCTCCCCTACTACCCGTTCCAATATTTTATTAAAAATTGCCGATCGTCTTGAAGAAAATCTTGAGTTACTAGCAGTTGCAGAGACTTGGGATAATGGCAAGCCGATCCGAGAAACCCTGGCAGCCGATATTCCTTTAGCCATTGACCATTTCCGCTATTTTGCCGGCTGTATTCGCGCCCAGGAAGGCGGCATCTCGGAAATTGATGAAGACACTATTGCTTATCATTTTCATGAGCCATTGGGTGTCGTGGGTCAGATTATCCCGTGGAACTTCCCGATTCTAATGGCGGCTTGGAAACTGGCCCCAGCTCTCGCAGCTGGAAACTGTATTGTGCTGAAACCTGCTGAACAGACACCGGTGAGTATTTTAGTGCTGGTTGAACTGATTCAGGACCTGTTACCTGAAGGGGTGTTAAATATCGTGAATGGCTACGGCGTTGAAGTCGGCCGTCCACTGGCGACTAATCCACGCATTGCCAAGATTGCCTTTACCGGTTCTACCGCTGTGGGTCAGCTGATCATGCAATATGCCACCGAGAATATTATTCCAGTGACGCTGGAACTTGGAGGTAAATCTCCGAACCTGTTCTTTGCTGACATCATGGATCAGAAAGATGATTTCCTGGAAAAAGCCCTGGAAGGCTTTACCATGTTTGCTTTAAACCAGGGTGAAATCTGTACCTGCCCTTCACGTGCGCTGGTTCAGGAAAGTATTGCCGACCAATTCCTGGAACTTGCAGTAGAGCGAGTGAAAAAGATCAAGACTGGTCATCCCTTGGATACCGAGACCATGATCGGGGCTCAGGCTTCACAGGAACAGCAGGACAAGATTCTCGGCTGTATTGCAACAGGCCGTGAAGAAGGTGCGGAAATCTTGTTAGGCGGCAATGAACGTCAGGAAGTGGGACAAGGCTTTTATATCGAGCCAACAATTTTTAAAGGTTCCAATGACATGCGCACCTTTCAGGAAGAAATTTTTGGACCGGTATTGGCAGTGACGACTTTTAAAGACTTCGATGAAGCCATCAAAATTGCCAATAATACGATTTATGGACTCGGTGCCGGTGTCTGGTCACGTTCAGCACATACCTCTTACCGCGCTGGTCGCGCGATTCAGGCTGGTCGGGTCTGGACCAACTGCTATCACATCTACCCGGCTCATGCAGCCTTTGGGGGATATAAAAAATCCGGGATTGGCCGCGAAAACCACCGCATGATGCTGGATCATTATCAGCAAACTAAAAACCTGTTAGTGAGTTATTCAACCAAACCAGCAGGCTTCTTCTAAACTGATCTAAATTCGGGTGGACTTCGGTCCGCCTGATTCATTCATTATTTCAAACAGAATTTTAAACTGATTGGTAAAAATTTATAAAGAGAGTCATGAGGATATATTTGTATTTTTAAGGGCTGTATTAAACGAATAAATAAAACTGCATAAAAAATAAGAGATTATTTATAATTATGTTGATTTTAAATAAGTTTGTCATTTTTTATGCTTTCTGATCGTTTAAAAATCCAGCATAAAGCCTGTGCTTTCATTTAAAGTCGACTTTTCATGCTACGCAAGACTGTGTATAACAATGAACCCCTGAGGGAAAGCAATAAGCATAGGCAAAATTGCTTAAAAAGCGTTAGACTATGCAGTAATAATGTCGTGATTCGGTCTGGTATAGATCAAAAAAGAAGGTGAAGGTTGATGCCGCTCAATACAGTTGAAGAGCTTGTAGCAGATATCCGTGCAGGAAAAATGGTTATCCTGATGGATGACGAAGACCGTGAGAATGAAGGCGATCTGGTGATTGCTGCGACCCACGTGCGTCCTGAAGACATCAACTTTATGATCACCCATGCACGTGGCCTGGTTTGTCTGACTTTAAGCAAAGAACGTTGCCAGCAGTTAAATCTACCCTTGATGGTGGATGCCAACGGCGCTCAGCACGGAACCAACTTCACCCTTTCAATTGAAGCAGCCAACGGCATTACTACCGGTATTTCTGCAGCTGAACGTGCGCACACTATTCAAACTGCGGTGGCTGCACATGCCAAACCAAGTGACATTGTACAGCCTGGCCATATCTTTCCATTGATGGCACAGCCAGGTGGCGTATTGCACCGCGCCGGTCATACTGAAGCCGGTTGTGACCTGTCTCGTCTTGCGGGTCTGGAACCTGCATCTGTGATCTGTGAAATCATCAAAGAAGACGGCACCATGGCGCGTCGTCCAGATCTTGAAATTTTCGCAGAAAAGCATGGCCTGAAAATGGGGACTATTGCTGATCTGATTCATTACCGTATGACCAATGAGCAAACGGTTGAGCGTATTGACCAGCAAACTATAGATACTGAATACGGTGTGTTTGATCTCTATCGTTACCGTGAAATCGGTAACCCGGACATTCATTTAGCACTGGTGAAAGGTCAGCCTAAAGACGGCGTGACGACTGTACGTGTGCATGGCTTTAATCCGACGCGTGATCTATTAAAGCTGAACAAGCAAGATGGTGAACCGGCCTGGAATCTGGACCGTGCCTTAAAAGAAATTTCAAACAGTGATCGTGGTGTTCTGGTCTGGATTGGCCAGCGCCATTTACAGGACTTAGGCCCTGCCCTGGATGCACTTACAGCACCAAAAAATATAAAATCCAATGCTGCCCTGTCTCAGCAGTATCAGACCATTGGGGTCGGCGCACAAATTTTACGTGACCTCGGCGTGGAAAAAATGAAGCTGCTTAGCTCTCCATTACGTTTCAATGCCCTGTCCGGCTTTAACTTAGAAGTGGTGGAATACATCACCGCACAACAAACATCAGAGAAATAATCGAGGTTCCTATGGCAGTTCGCCGTATTGAAGGTATGTTGCATCTCGCGAACGAAGACCGTTATGCGATTTTAGTTGGTCGTTTTAATAGCTTTGTTGTTGAACATCTGTTAGAAGGTGCCATTGATACATTGAAACGCCATGGCGTATCAGAGGATAATATCACTGTTGTTCATGCACCTGGTGCTTGGGAACTTCCTGTGGTTGCGAAAAAACTGGCAGCTTCAGATCGTTTCGATGCCATCATCGCGCTGGGCGCTGTGATTCGTGGCAGCACGCCTCACTTCGATTTTGTAGCTGGTGAATGTGCCAAAGGTCTGGGCGTAGTTGGCTTGGACACTGGCTTACCAGTGATTAATGGTGTATTGACTACGGATAGTATCGAACAGGCGATTGAACGCTCGGGTACAAAAGCAGGTAATAAAGGTAGTGAAGCTGCCTTGACTGCTATTGAAATGGTTAACTTGTTAAAGGCTATTTAACGCTATGTCGCAAACACTTCAAGCAACTTATGCAGCAAAACGTAAAGCACGTCGCTTTGCTGTACAAGGAATTTATGAATGGCAGATGAGCCACAATCCGGTGCATGAGATTGAAGCACGTACTCGTGTAGATAATGCCATGCACAAAGTGGATCTCAGCTATTATCATGAATTGTTGACTCAAGTGGTTGCCAATCATGAAGCATTGGATGCTTTGCTTATCCCTGTGCTGGATCGTGAACTTTCTGCACTTGATGGTGTAGAACTCGCTACACTTCGCCTAGGCGCCTATGAACTCAAAGAACATCTTGAGATTCCATACCGCGTGGTTCTGGATGAAGCAATTGAGTTAGCTAAACACTTTGGCGGTGCAGACAGCCATAAATACATCAATGGTGTATTGGACCGTTTAGCGACAACTTTACGTGCAGCAGAAAAACAGCAAGCCAACTAATCTAGTCGAATTGTTGTATGGCTGAGTTTTCGATTATCGATACCTATTTCAATCGTCAGAATAAAAATTCTGTCGATTTAGGCGTTGGCGATGACTCAGCCTTGCTCACCCCTCCTCTACAGCAACAACTGGTCATCTGTGCCGACACCCTCGTTGCTGGACGTCATTTTCCTTTAGACACCGATCCTCATGCGATTGGCTGGAAATCTGTCGCTGTTAATCTTTCTGATATTGCAGCCATGGGCGCGACCCCGCATAGTATTTTACTCGCCTTGAGCCTACCCCAAATTGATCATGACTGGTTAAAAGCCTTTAGTCAGGGTCTCTATGATTGTTGCGATCAATTTGGTGTGAGCTTAATTGGTGGTGATACCACACAAAGTCCTCATTTGACCTTATCTGTGACTGCCCTGGGCTGGGTAGAAGTTGGCAAAGCTGTGCCACGTTCAGGTGCCAAGCCGGGCGATCTGATTTGTGTATCCGGTACAGTGGGTGATGCCGCTTTTGCTTTAAATCATCTCGGCCACCCATTACAGAAACGTTTGGATTATCCAACCCCACGTTGTGAGCTTGGGACAACCTTAAAAGGTTTAGCCAACAGTATGATTGATGTCTCGGACGGGCTTGCTCAGGATCTGGGACATATCCTGAAAGGCTCTAATGTAGGGGCAACTTTGCATCTAGAAAATCTGCCAATTAGTCCCGCTTTACAAGCATTAAGTCATGAACAGCAATGGCAATATGCACTTGCCGGTGGCGACGATTATGAATTATGCTTTACTCTAAGCCCACTGCATTATGCGCAGCTATTAGAACAACAACCTGATATAAATATAACAAGAATTGGTACAATTACTGAAAATCAGACCTTGTCCCTACAATACCACGGGGATGAGATCATGCTGAATTTAAATGGATATCAACACTTTGCATAAACCCACGATTAATTTTAAAGCCATGTCCTGGTATGAACGCTTTATTACGTTCTGTGGCGTAGGATTTGGTTCCGGACTAAGTCCCAAAGCACCAGGAACTTTTGGCTCTGCTTTTGCCCTGCTGTTTGTCCCGATCTGGCTGGCGATTGGTTTGTCTGCTTCCGTGATGGTTATGATCATCATGTCGCTGATCGGAATTTATATCTGTGACAAAACTGCGGAGTTGATGGGTGTGCATGATGATGGACGTATTGTCTGGGATGAATTTGCTGGACAATCCATTACTTTTTTACCCGTTTTATATTTGGGACAAATGAACTGGCTATGGCTCCTCATTGGTTTTGCCCTATTCCGTTTATTCGATGTCTGGAAACCCTGGCCAATCCGGGTCATTGACCGCCAAGTCGGCGGTGGTTTTGGCATCATGCTGGATGATATTATTGCCGGTCTCTGGGCGGCACTGTGTATCTGGCTGTATTTTTATTTCACCGTGGCTTAAGCCATTTTTAGGATTACAACATGTCTACGACTGTGATTATTCTTGCTGCAGGTAAAGGAACCCGTATGCGTTCCAACTTACCCAAAGTGTTACAACCACTTGCAGGACGTCCTTTACTCGGTCATGTGATTGAAACTGCGAAAAAACTCAATGCAGGCAATATCATTACCATTTATGGCCACGGTGGCGATCAGGTTCAGGCTGCATTTGCGGATCAGGATATTAAGTGGGTTGAACAGGCAGAACAACTCGGTACCGGTCATGCTGTGCAGATGACCTTGCCTGTTCTACCTCAAGACGGTGTTTCTCTCATTTTATCAGGCGATGTACCTTGCATTAGCCAGCAGACATTACAAAATCTGCTGGATGTGACTCAGGATAAAGGTATTGGTCTGGTGACCCTGACCCTGCAGGATGCAACTGGTTACGGGCGTATTGTGCGTCGTAATGACCAAATTCAAGCCATTGTCGAACATAAGGATGCCACTGAAGAACAACGTCAGATTAAAGAAATTAATACCGGTATCTATGCATTGAGCAATGCCAAACTGCATGAATGGCTACCACGTTTAAGCAATGACAATGCCCAGGGTGAATATTACCTGACTGATATCGTCGCCATGGCGCTGACTGATGGTATGCAAGTTGCTTCAGTAGAACCTGAACTGGCTTTTGAAGTCGAAGGTGTCAATGACCGTGTGCAGCTGGCTGCATTGGAGCGTCAGTTCCAGGCTTATCAAGCTAAACAGCTGATGCAGCAAGGTGTACATCTGATTGACCCAAGCCGTTTTGACTTACGTGGTCAACTCACTGTTGGTAAAGATGTGCGGATCGATATCAATGTCATTATCGAAGGTGATTGCGAACTCGGTGATAATGTTGAAATCGGTGCAGGCTGCGTAATTAAAAATACCAAGATTGCTGCGGGCACTAAAGTTCAGCCATATAGCATCTTTGATCATGCAATTGTGGGTGAACAAGCACAGATTGGTCCATTTGCACGCTTGCGTCCAGGGGCAAAACTGGCAGCTGAAGTCCATATTGGCAACTTTGTTGAAGTGAAAAATTCTAGTATTGGTCTAGGTTCTAAGGCGAATCACTTCACTTACTTAGGTGATGCTGAAGTTGGTAGCGGTTCCAATATTGGTGCAGGAACAATTACCTGCAACTATGACGGTGCCAACAAATTTAAGACCATCATTGGCGATCATGCTTTTATTGGTTCTAACAGCTCTCTGGTTGCACCGGTCCAGATCGGTAATGGTGCGACAGTGGGAGCGGGTTCAACGATTACCCGTGATGTGGCAGAGAACAGTTTAGCGGTAGAACGTTCCAAGCAATTTGCCAAAGAAAACTATCAGCGTCCGCAAAAAATCAAGAAATAAGAGGAAGTTAATATGTGTGGTATCGTCGGTGGCATCGCGGAACGTAATATCAGCAATATCTTAATTGAAGGCCTAAAACGTCTTGAATACCGTGGTTATGACTCTGCGGGTCTGGCCTTAATCAATAATAGCCAGGTGCTCCGTGAGCGCCGTGTGGGTAAAGTCGCGAATCTTGAACAAGCTGTGAATGAATCACAGATTAATGGTTCATTAGGCATTGCGCATACACGCTGGGCAACTCATGGTAAACCGACTGAAAACAATGCTCATCCCCATATTTCGGGTAATGTTGCTGTGGTTCATAACGGTATCATTGAAAATTACCAGGAGCTGAAAGATGATCTTGAAGCTTTAGGCTATGTATTCACTTCACAAACTGATACTGAAGTGGTTGCCCATCTGGTCAATGATGCACTGAAATCTACCCCTAGCCTGCTTGAAGCTGTTCGTCAGGTTGTACCACAGCTGAAAGGTGCTTATGCGCTCGGGATCGTACATACAGATCATTCAGATGAACTGATTACCGTACGTGAAGGTTCACCACTAGTCATCGGTGTCGGTATTGGCGAGAACTTTATCAGTTCTGACCAATTGGCTTTATTACCAATCACGAATCGCTTTATCTATCTTGAAGAAGGTGATATTGCCCGTCTGACCCGTACTACCATTGAAGTATTTGTGGATGGTCAACTGGTAGATCGTCCAGTCAAAGAACTGGATGCCACCGTGAGCAATGCTTCTAAGGGTGAATATAAGCACTACATGCTCAAAGAAATCTATGAGCAACCTGAAGCCCTAAAACAGACCATTTCACAAGCCTTGAATGGCAATACACTGCGTGAAGATTTTCTGGTGAATGCGGAACAGGATTTTTCAACAATCCAGCAAATCCAGATTATTGCCTGTGGTACCAGTTACCACGCCGGCATGATTGCCAAATACTGGTTTGAACAGCTGATTGATCTGCCTTGTCAGGTCGAGATTGCCAGTGAATTCCGTTACCGTACGCCAGTGATTGTCAATAACACACTTTATGTGTGTATTTCTCAGTCAGGTGAAACAGCCGATACCTTAGCTGCTCTGCGTGATACCCAAAAACGTGCTACGTCAAAAGGTGTAAACATTACGACGATGACGATTTGTAATGTTGCAACTTCTTCAATGGTACGTGAAACAGATTACAGCCTGCTGACTTTAGCGGGTCCTGAAATTGGTGTGGCTTCAACCAAAGCCTTTACCACCCAGCTCGCAGCTTTGATGTTACTGGTACTGAAAATCGGTACAGTGAAAAATGCTATTTCAGCTGAACAGATGACTGAGATCACCACTGAACTATGGCATATGCCTAAAGTACTTCTGGATACTTTAAGTCATGATGATGAAATTCTGCGTCTCTCTGAACTCTTTGTAGAGAAACAGCACTGTCTATTCCTAGGTCGTGGTACACACTTCCCGATCGCACTGGAAGGTGCACTGAAGTTGAAAGAAATTTCTTATATTCATGCAGAAGGTTATGCGGCGGGTGAGCTGAAGCACGGCCCATTGGCACTAGTAGATAATGATATGCCAGTAGTGATTCTGGCGCCGCAAGATGACATGATCGATAAACTGAAATCCAATATGGAAGAAGTTCAGGCACGTGGCGGTGAACTTTTTGTTTTTGCTGATGAAAATAGCGGCATTAAAGCAAAAGATCGTCAGCATGTGGTTCATGTACCAAGTGTAGATGCTCTATTAGCTCCAATCGTGTACAGCATTCCGGTGCAATTACTCTCCTATCATGTGGCAGTCTTGCGTGGTACAGATGTCGATCAACCACGTAATCTGGCGAAATCCGTAACAGTTGAATAATTTATAAATATGAGTCTGTTATATATGTATGTAGGTAATAAAGTATCATCCTAAGTAATATAGTTTCATCTTCAAAAATAAAGTATCACCCCATATTGATTACAAATTAATCGCCTGCTATTCTGAATAAATAAAGAATAGCGGGCGATTTGTTATGGCTACAGAACATCAGCAGAAATGCTGGATTAAAGAAGGACGTGGTCAAGGCTATTTAAAAGATTATAAGCCATGGATTACTGTACAAGATGTAAGTTCAAAAGGTCGTTGTCACCGAGTTTTTGGCCATACAACGAAGCGCACCCATCATTTATTATCTGATTTAGAACTTGCAATTTTTCTACTTTTAGACTGGAATCCGTTAATTACTGATATCCGAGAGCAGTTTCCCTTGCCTCTCAACACTACGCTCGAAATTTCAGAAAGAGTTCAAATCTCTCACCCTAAAGTTAAAGATGCCCTACAAACTATCAGTTCAAGTTTTTATGTAAATAGTCAAAGTACTAACCAACCAAATTTTGTCATCCGAACTAAATACACAAATAGCTTACAGGATGAAAGAACCGTTGAAAAACTAGAACTTGAGCGTAGATATTGGAAAAGTACAGATACACCTTGGTATATCCTTACAGAAAAAGAAATTCCTTCAGTTATTTTGAATAACATCAAATGGCTTTATCCAGCCATGAGAGAATCTAGTGCTGAAATTCATGATCGTTTAAATGATTATATTCATATATTTACACAATATCCTGAACTCGAATTAATTACTTTAAGCAAAAAAATAGATCAAGCATATAATTTAACGATTGGTACGTCTTTAGCTGAGCTCCGAGAACTGCTTGCTCAACGTTATTTTATTTTCGATATAACCAAAGACTATAAAAAGATTAAAGCCTCTGAGATCAAGTTAGGAAATTTTGAAATATGGGAGGAGATTCGCCATGTTTCGAATCAATAGTGTATATAAATTTCAAGGTAAAGATTACCGCATTCTTAAAATTATTCCTTCTCATATTATCTGGATTGATTTAAATCATCCTAATGCTAATCCCTCTATAATAAAAAAAGAAGAACTGATTACAGCCATAGAAGTAGGCGAAGCAGAAATAACCAATGATCCTTTTGCCGATATCTCCTTGATTAATGTGACAGAAGGCTCTGTACAGCAAAAAAAACGTGATATGGGAATGAACATTATAGATTTACTCATATCTAATGAGCATTTCTATGATCCATCTATTCGTTTTAGCCTTGTTAAAATAATTATTGAGCAGCATAAAACAACTCATCAAACCATTTATAGATTAGCACGTCGATACTGGCAACGAGGTCAAACACCAAATGCACTTATTCCCAGTTATAACAATTCTGGTGCTAAAGGTGTTAAACGTATTGCAAAAAATAAAAAACTAGGTAGGCCAAGAAAATATAGTGAAGGTGTTGGTGCATTAGTTGATCAGAATATCGAGCGACTTTTCAGAATTAATATTAATAAATATATGTTAACAAAGGATAAAAATTCTTTGAGTTATGCCTATCGTAAATTTTCTACGATGTATCATTCATTATTTCCAGATACTCCTGATAGCGAAATTCCGACCATCTGGCAATTTAAATATTTTTATGAGCGTGAGTTTCCAAAAGTGGCTCAACTTACTGCTCGAACCAATCCGATTATCTATGCAAAAGACATCCGAGAGCTCCATTCTACTGTCAACACCCAAGTCCTAGGGCCTGGTTCTCGCTATGAAATTGATGCAACCATTGCTGATATTTATCTTGTATCAGATTCAGATCGTGCTTGTATTGTTGGAAGACCCACTATTTATTTAGTTGCTGACGTATTTAGTAGAATGGTGGTTGGTTTCTATATTGGATTTGAAAATGCCTCCTATGTAACTGCAATGCAAGCTCTACAAGTCGCTATGACAGATAAAGTTGAGTTATGCAAACAATATGGTTATGAAATTACACATGATGACTGGCCATGTATTGGATTACCCGATGCTATTTTGGCAGATCGGGGAGAATTATTAGGACATCAGATTGAAGCTTTAGAATATAACTTTTCTATCCGTATTGAAAATACTGCACCTTATCGTGGAGATTTAAAACCAATTGTTGAACGTTATTTCAGAACTATTCAGACAAAATTTAAGCCTTTTGCTTCTGGCGTAGTACAACAGGTTAAAGAGAAAAAACGTGGGGGCTCTGACTACCGATTAGATTCAACACTTACTATAACTGAATTTAAGCAGATCATTATTGGTTCAATACTTGCACATAATACATCCCATCAATTAACAACTTATGATCGTGATATAGATATGCCTAGTGATTTGCCTTTAGTTCCTATTCATTTATGGAATTGGGGAATACAACATCGTGTGGGTCAGTTAAAACAAGTTTCTGAAAAAGCATTACATGTTGCTTTATTACCTAAAGTTAAAGCGACCTTGTCCGACCTCGGCCTAAAAATGTTTGGAGTATTTTATAATTGCCCTGAAATATATAAACAAGGCTGGATGCATCGTAAAAAATCTATTTCTCGTCCAGAATCATTACAAGTGGCTTATGATCCAAGTAATGCAGAAATAATTTATGTGTTTTATCAGAAGCATAGTTTAGATTATTGGGAAGCTACACTTTCTCCAAGATCTAGAGAGTTCATAGGCTGTAGTTTTTGGGAAGTTTGGCAGGTTCAACACGAACAAAAGAAAACGAAAGCGGCTCAAAACCTAAAAACCGATAGGTCTCAAGCAAGCCTTGAAGAACATATTGAATCAATTATTGCTCGGGCAGATGCAAAAAAACCTTCTTCAACACTTAGTAAAAAAGAACGGTTGACTGATCTTCGTAAAAATAAACAAGCTGAAAAAGACAGTGAAAGATTGAAACAGAGAAACAACAGCCAAAAATCGTCAAAATCTGCATTTACGGTTCTAGACCACTCTGAGCAGTCTTCAGAAAATCAAAGTAATATTATTCCTATACCTAAGTCTAGGCAATTTATAAATTTAGAAAATGATGAAGATTACAAACTACGTTTTGGCATTTATCAAGAGTTGCTAGATGACCTTGAAGATTGTGACGATGATAACTGATATTCAATAAATTCAAATAAGCGGGATACAATTATGACTAATAAAAATGACCATGCAGTGTATACAGTAAGCCCAGTTTCTGACTATCAGGGAAACCCTTTTATTGAGGCACTACCCGAAATTTTTGAGGCAAAAGATACAATCCAAGCCATTAGGGGTACTATCGAATTTAAATTATCTGATCGACAACTACCCAACAATACTCGTGCTCATATTATATCCCAGTTATTAAATAATTTTTTTCACCCTATTAAACGACATTTAACATTAGAACAAAAAATTTCTATTATGTTGAGAAAAGGCTATGTAGGACGAAATATTACTACAGGTGATTTAAATCGGCATTTACAAAATAGTTTTGAACATATTAAAAGCAATGATTTTAATGCTTCTCGCCATACAGATTTAATATCAACAGCACAAAGTCTAGTGTTTATCGGTTTCTCTGGTAGTGGCAAAACAACCACGTTAAATCGCATTCTTAGAAATTACCCACAAAAAATTTATCATCCTGAACATAATTTCACTCAGCTGGTCTATCTAAAAATAGACTGCCCATATAATGGCTCACTTAAATCCCTATATTTAAGTTTCTTTAGTGCTGTTGACCGTGCTTTAGGAACTAGTTATGAACAACAATACACTCAAAAAAGACATAATGAACAAAAGCTCTTGCAACTTATGGGACACATTGCCCATCTTCATGCAATCGGTCTTTTGGTGATTGATGAAATTCAACACCTCATGGCAAACAGATCTAAAAATTCTGATGAAATGTTGAATTTCTTTGTGACTTTAGTGAATGTTTATAGCTTGCCAATAATTATGGTAGGAACACCTAAAGCAAGTAACATATTTGAACGTGATTTGCGCTCATCACGTCGAGCTGTAGGTTTTGGTTCAATTCACTGGGAACCTATAAAAAATGAACCTGCAATAAAAACCCCAGATGGGAAGGTTCGAAAATCTGAGTGGATGACATTTACAGATGCTCTTTGGAAATATCAGTGGTTAAGAAAAGCTGATCTAGCACTCTCAGAGGAGTTGCGACAATGCTGGTTTGATCTAACCCAAGGTATTTTAGATGTAACTGTTAAGCTTTTTGTCCTTGCACAAATACGAGCAATTGAATCTGGTTTAGAACGAATCACTGTAAAATTGCTCCAAAATACATATCAAGAAGACTTTAAACCAATTCATCATATTATAGATGCCTTACGTTCAGGTGATGCTCGACGAATTGCACAATATCCTGATTTGATCACACCTGAAATTGACAGACAATTGTTAAAACTTTTTTCCAAAATCGAAGAAAGTGCAATTGAGCAAGAAGATGAGCTTGATGAATATCAAGGACATGATGAATCTCTCCGTTTACATGCTCTGTTACTTGAGCTTGGTTATGACTCCAAGATTTTGATACCGATGGTTAAAAAAGTATTTATTAAACATCCTGACAAGCATTTGATAGAACTACTATCAATTATTTTGG
>NZ_DFDO01000113.1:5088-5433 GCF_002367915.1 Acinetobacter sp. UBA3025 | reverse complement strand
GTTGGGATCGGTGCATTCACTTCATCCTCAATATTTAATTTGGAGTCATAAATACAGTATTTGTTGGTGGTTGGGAAGGTGACCATTGCATCATGACGATAACCAGGCTGGAACACAGACAGTGTTCTGCGCTGTACCTGAGTCATGGTCAAACTATCTTGAGCAATCGTATAAACAGGTAAGCTTTTTAAACTCTCATTAAACTCTTTTGGATCTGCTTCCTGATATGCCAGACAGGCTTTAAGGGTGTCTGCGGCGCTAAATTTACTGGAGTTTGGCAGTTCTTTAATAATCAAACCAATGGTGTCGCGTACACCACCATGAATCATGCGCCAGCGATTAAAT
>NZ_DFDO01000113.1:4503-4907 GCF_002367915.1 Acinetobacter sp. UBA3025 | reverse complement strand
ATCATGCGCCAGCGATTAAATGCATTCTGTTCAACTTTGATCTCTCCTAAAACTTTACCATTGATAGACGTATAAAAGTTCTGGCCTGCCCAAGAGCCAGGATTAGCGATATCTGTATAATCTTCAAGTAATCCTAAGCCTTTACCTTCGCAATTGTTAGGAATATCGAATTTTACATCCGGGTCAGGGTTAGAGCATCGATATTGAATTTGCTGGAACAATAGGATGTTTTCATTTGGATAGCTATTTTTTTCTTTCCATAAAATGTCTATATCGCCTGTTTCAGTGACTTTGCCATTTTTCACTTTTGGTGTTCTTGAGCCTTCTACAATTAATGGGCCTGCCATACCACTCGATACCTGAATAGCTGTTGAGCCATGCAGATGGGCATGATACCAGTAGGT
>NZ_DFDO01000113.1:0-4357 GCF_002367915.1 Acinetobacter sp. UBA3025 | reverse complement strand
GGCATGATACCAGTAGGTTCCTGCCGGATGATTCGGCTCCATTTTGTACTGATAGTCAAATTTTTCCTGAGGTTTAAATTTCAGGAAAACATTATCACTATTGCCTTGAGGGCTTACCCAGAAGCCATGGGTATGCAAGTTAGTAGTATTAAAGCAATGTGGATCGTTCACATTATCCACTTTGTCTGGGCAGGTGGCTTTCTGTTCAGGTGGAAGCTGGTTATTTAGGTTAATTTTCAAGGTTTCACCTTGTTTGACCCGGATTTGCGGACCAACTAAAAGGTCTTCAACAGACTCTCCAGTTTTTTTCTTGTTAAACAAACTGGCATTAGTGAGATAACCTCTGACGAACAGTTGATCCCAGGTACTATTTCTCGGATTGTAAATCTTGCCGGTTTTATAAGCGACAATCAGTTCATGGGTGCCTTTGGAATTTTTTTGCAATAGTGGCGGATTGCTAATCAATGTATCGGATGTTGTTGGAGTAGGTTGTGGGTTGTTGGGATTATTGGGAGTGGTTGGTGGGTTAGGATTGTTGGGAGTTGGCGGTTTAGGATTGGAAGGGTTTTTACCTCCATTCCAGCTTGCTGCCAGTACCGCGATCACTGCAGCAACGATACCAATAATGGCGAGTTGTATCATTGTAATCACCCTTATGTGCTTTTGTGATAAGTGTTGTTGTGAAGTAATTCGAGGGTAGATTTACAAAGTTGAGATACAGACTGTTATCACCAAATTAGGGGGAAGGCGACAGATGGTAGGCTGAAATGACGTGTGTAAAGTATTTTAGATAGGGATGCGTTTTATAAGCTCATGTTTATGAATCATTGTCCTATAAATATTTAACGTATTTCTAAAATTGTAAGAAAGTCTTAAAAAATATATGGAATTGAGAATGTAACTTATTTCGGGTTATGTCTTAACCTGAAAAATGATTTTTTCGCCTAAGCTCATCGAGCAATATCTGCAATGAAATTTACTATTTTTGGCTAAGAGCTACGCTTAACACTGAAATAGAAAACATAGATTCAGCTTTTTATTAAATGAGCTATTTCTAAAATTGAAAGATTCTAAGCTTTGATTTCATATGAAATTTATCCTTAAACTGATTTGAATAAATCGATTATTTTTTATGCTGCTATCAACATCTCATACTAAAGAATGAGACAGATTTAGGCCTATTTTTCAGAAAAAATGCAATTTAGAGTCAAAATTCTAAAGTATGGGTCATTAATTTTGGTAAAAATACTATTTTTAGTATTTAAGCTTTTGAAAATTATAAAATTTGGGAAATGGACTTTCGGCAGCGTACAATGCCTTTATTAAAAAACAAGTCATCAAGATATTTTGATGAATAAAAAGAGTAATGAAAGAGGGCAGGCAAGCTATGAACAATAACTACCGGAAACCGCTGCAAGGTACCCAGCTGGAATATTATGACGTGCGTCAAGCCGTAGAAGATATTCAGCCAGGCGCATATGCCAAACTTCCTTATACATCTAAAGTGCTGGCCGAGCAGCTGGTACGCCGTTGCGACCCTGTGATTTTAGAACAGTCTTTACGCCAGTTGATTGAGCGTAAACAGGAACATGATTTTCCTTGGTATCCGGCGCGTGTAGTGTGTCATGACATCTTAGGGCAAACAGCACTGGTCGATCTTGCCGGTCTGCGTGATGCGATTGCCGATCAAGGCGGTGATCCGTCTAAAGTCAATCCAGTGGTGCCGACCCAGCTGATTGTCGATCACTCGCTGGCAGTAGAATATGGCGGCTTTGACCCAGATGCATTTGAGAAAAACCGTGCGGTAGAAGACCGCCGCAATGAAGACCGTTTCCATTTTATTGAATGGACTAAAACTGCGTTTGAAAATGTCGATGTAATTCCTGCGGGTAACGGCATCATGCACCAGATCAATCTGGAAAAAATGTCACCGGTGATTCAGAACCGTGATGGTGTTGCATTCCCGGATACTTGTGTCGGTACAGACTCACATACGCCACACACTGATGCACTGGGCGTGATTTCAGTCGGTGTTGGTGGCTTAGAAGCTGAAAACGTGATGCTGGGCCGTGCATCCTGGATGCGTCTGCCAGACATTATCGGTGTGGAACTGGTAGGACAACGTCAAGCGGGCATCACTGCAACGGATATCGTACTGGCTTTAACTGAATTCCTGCGTAAAGAACGTGTGGTTGGTGCTTATCTGGAATTCTTCGGTGAAGGCGCGGACAGCATGTCCGTGGGAGATCGTGCCACGATTTCTAACATGACCCCGGAATATGGCGCAACTGCGGCTATGTTCTATATCGATCAAAACACCATTGATTATTTGACGCTGACTGGTCGTGAATCTGAACAGGTCAAACTGGTTGAAACCTATGCCAAGGAAATTGGTCTGTGGTCATCAGAAATGACTCAGGCAGAATATCCACGTGTATTGCGTTTTGACCTATCGACTGTCACCCGTAACATCGCTGGTCCATCCAATCCACATGCACGTGTATCAACTTCTGACCTGAAAGAAAAAGGCATTGCGGGTGTGGTAGAAAACCGTACTGATGGCTTGATGCCAGATGGTGCAATCATCATCGCGGCGATTACCTCGTGTACCAATACGTCTAACCCGCGTAATACGGTGGCAGCGGGCTTGTTAGCGCGTAAAGCCAATGAGCTAGGTCTAGTGCGTAAACCTTGGGTGAAATCATCTTTTGCTCCGGGTTCTAAAGCAGCAGCATTGTACCTGGAAGAAGCGGGTGTCCTCAAAGATCTGGAAAAACTGGGCTTTGGTATTGTGGCTTATGCTTGTACCACCTGTAACGGGATGTCGGGTGCACTTGATCCGAAGATTCAACAGGAAATTATTGACCGTGACCTGTACGCGACAGCAGTCTTGTCCGGTAACCGTAACTTCGATGGCCGTATCCATCCTTATGCGAAGCAGGCTTTCCTGGCATCTCCACCGCTTGTCGTGGCTTATGCGATTGCCGGTACGATCCGTTTTGATATTGAGAAAGATGCACTAGGCACAGACAAAGACGGCAATCCAATTTATCTGAAAGACATCTGGCCATCGGATGAAGAAATTGATGCTTTGGTGAAAGAATCGGTAAAACCAGAGCAGTTCAAGAAAGTTTATATTCCGATGTTTGATCTGGGCGAGCGTGAGCAGGCAGCAAGTCCACTGTATGACTGGCGTCCGCAAAGTACCTATATCCGCCGTCCACCATATTGGGAAGGGGCATTGGCTGCACCGCGTACTCTGGCAAATATGCGTCCGTTAGCCATCCTTGGCGATAACATTACTACCGATCATTTATCTCCATCGAATGCGATTGTGTTGGATTCGGCAGCAGGTCAATATCTAGCGAAAATGGGCTTGCCTGAGGAAGACTTTAACTCGTATGCAACGCACCGTGGTGATCACCTGACTGCACAGCGTGCAACCTTGGCGAATCCGAAGCTGTATAACGAAATGGTAGTGCGTTCCGACGGTACCATCAAACAAGGTTCTAAAGCACGTGTCGAGCCGGAAGGTGAAGTGATGCGTATGTGGGAAGCGATTGAAACCTACATGAACCGTAAGCAGCCGCTCATCATTGTTGCAGGTAAAGATTATGGTCAAGGTTCAAGCCGTGACTGGGCTGCGAAAGGTGTGCGTCTGGCAGGTGTAGAAGCGATTGTGGCTGAAGGCTTTGAACGTATTCACCGTACGAATCTGGTCGGTATGGGTGTACTTCCACTTGAGTTTAAGCCGGGTACAGATCGTAAAACTTTGAAGCTGGATGGTACTGAGCTATATAGCGTGATCGGTAATATTGCGCCACGTTCGACTTTGACTCTGGTGATTGAGCGTGCGACTGAGGATGGCAAAAAACAGACCATTGAAGTGCCGGTGACTTGCCGTCTGGATACTGAAGAAGAGGTTTCTGTGTATGAAGCGGGTGGGGTATTACAGCGCTTTGCGCAGGATTTCTTGGAAGGGAATGTGGCTTAATTTTTCTAGTTACTAGTAAAAATCTCCCCTAACCCCTCTTTTCTAAAGAGGGGAACTCCCTCCTTTTTTAAAGGAGGGTTGGGGTGGATTAAAGTTGTTGAAATTGTTTAGAGAAAAAAATGTCACTTTTAAGAGAGATACAAATTGATGCTATAAACTCAAATGCTAAGATTTCAGATTTATTAAGAAAATGTCAAATATTAGCTTATAGATTGGGTAATGAAGATTTTAAGAATTGGATTAGCTTCGAATTGCAAGGCTATCCACAAGACCCAAAAAATGTACCTGACTATAGAATCTTAAATGTTAATTCAAAAGGCCATTTTACAGGTGCTTTTGGAAGTGCTTTAAATAATGCAGATA
>NZ_DFDO01000115.1:0-4744 GCF_002367915.1 Acinetobacter sp. UBA3025 | reverse complement strand
GTAAAGTGGTTCAACGAAACTAAAGGTTTCGGTTTTATTCAACAAGAATCTGGTCCAGATGTTTTTGCTCATTTCAGTGAAATTGCTAGTTCAGGTTTTAAAACCTTAATGGAAGGTCAGCAAGTTGAATTCAGCGTAGTTCAAGGTCAAAAAGGCCCAAATGCTGTAAATATTACTGCGCTATAAGTCTGTAGAATAAAAAAGCACGCATCAGTGCTTTTTTATTGTTTTAAATAAAAGTTAAAAAGCTTTTTCTAGATTGGAAGAAGTATAAAAATAGGATACAAGTTGTTAAAAATTAATGAATTAATTGCAAAATCTAAAAATGGTACAGAAATTATTGTTTCTTTGATTCCCTTGAATAAAATGCAAAATACACGTCAAGGTTTTAAGGAAATTGAAGTAGGTAAAAGAGTGCTGCTTCAATCAGGAATCGAAGTTGACCTGAATCTAGACGGTCGTACATTTTATACATCTTTAAATCAATTATTTAAATTAAATCATAAAGTTATTTAATATTTAAATTATATATTGGCTAACCAATTTCTAGCCGATCTCTCTTATAATCATTACTAAAGGTTTATTTATGCTTAAGCAAAATATTAATGTGAAAGATCAATTCGGTGTTCAATACGTGATTCAGGCTACTGTTGACCCTGATTTTGTTCATACCCAATCGGATTCTAACATTAAACATATTACGGTTGAAGGTGAAAATATTCGCCCAAGTTTTGAAATGTTTTTTCAAAGCACTATCAGCGGCAAAATTTTCAAAATTATTTAGTGGTCATATGACATGACCAAAAGTGCATATAAAAATCTTGGTATCTTGCCAGAATTTTGTCTTTGAAATTATTAACTTCGTAATTAAACCTATTCATCGTTTTATAAATAACTACTGAAATAATAAGCGCATTTTTAGTTCACACTTAAATCGGCTTAACCACTATTTTATTTCAGGCATCACTATTCTATATCTTCTACTATTTATGCTTTTAGGCATAAAACTATCATCAACCTATAAAAAATCTAATACACATCAAATCAGAGAGCCAATCAGAGTTAAAACCCCTCAAGGTTATTATAAGTTTCGTTGGTATGAACTTAAGTTATATAAATGACTGAGGATATACAGCTGGTTTAAGGTGGTGAGCAAGGGCAGTTCAGTTTTGGTTTTGCTAGGACATTCAGAAGCTAAGTATTTAATCTTTTATTTTTGAATATTTAATACTCAATAGATGATCATAAAGTCAGGAGTTTACTCTATGAATAAATGTATAAAATTACTCGCCAAAAAAAAATTAAGTATTACTTTTCTAGAGAGTGCATCAGCAGGTTACCTGGCTTACCGATTTTCCCAAAATAAATATTCGGGTGATATTTTATATGGCGGACTGGTGTGTTATGACATGGGTGTCAAAGAGAATATTTTAAAAATCAAACCTGAATTTATTAAACAATATACGCCGGAATCTATGGAAGTCACACAGGAAATGGTCAGAAAAGCCAAGAAAATGTTTTATTCTGATATTTATATTGCCTGTACAGGACTATTAAAAAGAGGCGGGACAGAAACCAAAGAAAAGCCAGTAGGAACTTTTTTCTATGTAATTTCTTATAAGGATGAGCTTTATAGTTTCCGCTTTCTTTGCAGAGGAAAACCGAGAGAGAAATTAAAAAAACTGGCGAGAAATATTAATCTGAGCTTAATTGAAATCCTTGAGGGCAGTCGAGACAAGAAAAATAAGTAAATCACTATTTATTTGGTTCTCAATGATCGCTAATACACTGATCATGAAAATGCTCTGCTATAAAAAAATCCCAGCCGAAGCGGGGATTTTTTTATATTTGATCGATCAATTAATAAGGATAATTAGGGACAGGGCCATGCGCTGGAATGGTGAGCCATTGTCCTGTTGCCAGGCGATTTGAGCCGCCATCCGGTTGCGCATAGAAATACAAAGGTGCGGTAGGCAGATTAAGCATGGCGACTGAAGCATGGGCGGTTGCAGTTATAGGCAAGCCATAAAGTGCATAGAAATCTTTAAGGTCATAGCCCATGATTTTTGAACTGAGCACATAAATCAAGTCAGGGCGGCTCATGTTTTTCGCATTAAAGGCGCCTAGTCCCAGTTTATTCTTATCTGCTTGAGAGGCTTTACTCAAATCAATCTGATTATACAAACGCTGTGAAGTATTCAGTAAGCGTATGAACTCAAATACACCCTGAAGATCAGGTCGCGATTTACCTTGATGTAAACGGGTATAGTTCATGGCCATCTGGATATGGAAGGCCTGCATCGATACATGATAACCATCTTGCCATAAGCGTTTTTCCATGGCGGCACGTTGTGCTTCACCTGACAGGCCAAGGCTTCGTGTATTCTTGATATTGGCATATAAGGTTGGGTGGCGGAAGTTGCTGCCATTACTGTCCTGAGCATATAGATGATATTTACGCATCATGCTTAGGCTTGCCAGAATGTTGTTATTACATTTCACTACGCAACCAATAGTTTTCCCGGTTTCAGTGGAAGGGAATACCATGGTTAAGACATCCTGAACAGTATTATGTCCCAGTTCATGCACCCAGCCCCAACCGGTATCAATACCAGTTGAACCATCTGATGGATTTCCTGAGCACAGGAAGCCACAGGTCGCAATCCAGCCCACAAAATGCTGAACATTCGGGGCACGATGAACTGTGCCGATACAATCCCAGCCTAATTCATTACAACGCTGTGCCGTGCTGCTATCCAGCGGCATGTTGTTATAACCGTTGGCAATGTGGTTACTGTCAAAGATTACGCCCTTAATCTGATCCACATAGGTACGTGCTGATCGATCACCAATGGCTTTTAAAGCATAGTCATTGGTCTGCTGGATTTCACCACCAACAAATTTAAAAGTGTTCCAGCCGAAGTTTCTACTTTGCAGGATGCTGGTTGCTTCGCTAATATCCGCTTCAGTGATCATTTGAGTAAAATCATAATGCGCATATTTTGCTGCGCCTTTGATTTTTAAGGTCACCACCGAGCCTGCTTTGGCATTGCTGTAATTCAACATCAATGGTCCACCGAACGGGCTAATAAAGTCATTGCTTTGAGTGGCGTCTAATTTTACGGTGAAACTATTGGGACGGCGAGGACGTTTATAGCCGCCATCATCAAAGGGATTGCCCCAGGCACGTAAATAGCTGGTTTGGACTGAAAACTGCGCACCCTGAGCATCAACAATCTCAATACTGACAGGCTTGCCCGGAATGCTGGCACGACCAATTGCAGTAATTCCGCTGCCTTGCGGAATGGTCACGGTAATGGTTTCGGCTTGCGCACTGACAGCCATGTTTTGTGCAGAGGCTGGCATATAATCGCCGGCACCATTTGGATTTACCAATGCAGTTTTGCGTTTATAATCCGTCCAGGAATCGCTGGCATAAGTACGCATAAAAGTCAGAGCATCGCCATTTTTCGATAGTCCGCTGTAATTCACGCCTGGACGCCAGAGATCTGCCAATAACACCAAGGCTTTTAGAATCTGATTATTATTTTTTGCGCTAAATGCAGTAATTCCTTGTGTATTTAAATTTTGTAGATTGGTAGAAGCTTTATTGATGGTTTGAATCAACGGATTATTGGCATTTAAATCACCTAGACGTGCCGCACTTGGTGACTTGAAATATTCCAGCATTTGGATCGTACTATCAATATCATTCACTTTATTCCATTGATCGGTGATGGAACGTCCTGAAGACATGAGTAAAGTATCTTGGCCACGCCAGTAATTATTATTGGTTTCAATCTTCAATGCCGAAAAGATTTTTTCCATCGGTGTAGTGACGTTATAACCCATTGCCTGGAAATATATTGGCTTACCTGCCTCCAGATATTCCTGAATCAAGCTGGATTCAAAATTATTGGCGCCGATATTACTGCCTAAAATCATCAGGTCAGCATCTTTCCAGCAGGTATTGGTTTGATCCAGTACATTACATTGTAGAAAGGTAACTTTAACCCCTAAATGGTGGGAAAAATAATTTTCTATCATGCTCAGGTTGGTTTGTGCCAGGCCATTCACGGTAAGTTTTAATTCTTGTTTAGGCTGTGCTTGTGTTTTCCCCGTCAATAGCCAGCGAAAACCATTGTTGAGCACGGGTGCAAAATCTACCACGTCAGGACTATTCGCTGAGATCCCTCCAAGCATATTCTGGCCAAAAGCCAGCGCACGGCCTTTACCGATTTGTGATGCGACTCCCAGACCACAGCCTTTATTTGCCTGCTGACTTAAATTCCAGCCGCAGGCTTGATCTGAAACTGCAATTGGCAAAGCTGCGCTTAAATCATAAGGATAAAGATTAATCGAAGCAGTTGGCGTAAATTGCAGTTGAGGTTGCAAAACTTTGCCATTCGAACTGGTATAGAGTGAGGTAATTAAACCCTTTTGCCATGTTTGTTGTTGCTTGGCGAGCTGCAAGGCCCAGTCTAACAATGTAGCGGAATCTTGCTGAATCAAAGGTCGGGCATCACCTGTACTCAATGCCTTATTAATCCGGGTGGTCGTTGGCGTTTGTGGATTTAAAGGTGGTGTACTGCCATGAGGTGTTTCTACAGGTGAGGGGGATGATTCCTCGTTATCAGATGGATTAGTTGTTGATGGTGGATTAACAGCAGAATCTGGTGTTTCTGCAGGAGAAGATGTCCCGCTACTGCCACCTCCACCACAGGCAATCAGAGTCATCGATAGC
>NZ_DFDO01000069.1:0-4049 GCF_002367915.1 Acinetobacter sp. UBA3025 | reverse complement strand
AGTGTTTTACTTTTGACGGGGGCAAAAGTAACAAAACCCCTTCTGTTGATCTGATGGCATGTCCCTATGCCACAGATCAACGGCGACATCCATGTCGCCATTGGATAGCCAATAGCTGTTGTGATATCACAATAAAAGTTATTTTGTGATAAAACTCTCCCTCCTTTGAAAAAGGAGGGCCGGGGTGGATTAGTACTGAATCAAATACTAGGAACCTTATATGAATTCACCTATAAAACTGGTCATTTTTGATTGGGATGGCACTTTATTTGATTCAGTGGGTCAGATCGTGTCGAGTTTACAGTTTGCTGCGCAACAGTTTCAGCAACCTTTAACTGATGCAGATGCGAAAAGCATTATCGGGCTGGGTTTGCCAGAAGTCGCACAACGGCTATTCCCAAGTGTGCCAGAATTACATGCGGATATTTTGCAGGCCTATTCAGATCATTATGTGGCGAATTCAGTGAATGATGCTTGGTTTGAGGGTGTTTCTGAAATGCTGTATAGCTTAAAAGACGAAGGCATCAAACTGGCAGTGGCGACAGGTAAAAGCCGGAAAGGATTGGATCGTGTATTAAAGCAGACTAATAGTCTGGAGCTGTTTCATGCCACTCGTGCAGCAAGTGAAACCCGCTCGAAGCCGGATCCTTTAATGCTGGCTGAAATTCTGGCTGAAACTGGTGTCAATGCGCATGAAGCGATTATGGTCGGTGACACTTCTTATGATCTGGAAATGGCGATGAACATTGCCATGCCACGTGTAGGTGTGACTTATGGCGTACATACAGCGGAAACTTTGGCACAGTTTAATCCACTGTCGATTGTGAAGGATGTCAGCAGTTTGCATGACTTTTTATTGGCTAAAGTCCAATGGAAGGAAGCGATTTAATTCAGTATCTTAGTCATTCTTCAAGATCCGGCATTTTCTGAAATAGAAGATGCGGATCAATGCTGTAGATTTGAACAACTGGTCTTATCTTTTAGTCTAAAGTTGTGATTACAGTGGTTTTGTTCTGTCATGATTGTTGAGTTATTTAGTTGGATATAACTTAATTCATAATTATAAGATTATGTTTTTAATTGATTTTTATAAATTTAATTTATAGATAATAGCTATTGCAAAAAATAAAATAACTATTGGCATTCACGTCGTATTTTTCCCATCCTAAAACTGTTTATTCATATGCCCGTACTAGGCGCAATTGTTTATTGGAATGATCGAAATGATCAGGTCAAAACATTTTGCCTGTCTTAGTTCTCGGCATAAGCCTCATTTTTGCAGTTTAAGGAAACATTGATGTCGAATTCTGCTGTTGTTGAATCAGTTGCACAAGCATTACGTACTGCTGAACTCTCAAAAACTGCGATCGCACCGATTCGCCCGGAACTTGGTGGTGAAAGTGCTGACGTAGATATTGCCTATGCCGTTCAGGAAGTAAATATCGAGCGTGCTCTGGCGGAAGGTCGCCGTCTGGTAGGTCGTAAAATTGGTTTGACATCGAAAGTGGTTCAAGCACAGCTTGGCGTAGATCAGCCTGACTTCGGTATGTTGTTTGCTGACATGGCCTATGGCGATGGTGAAGCAATCCCTGCAGGTTTGCTGATTCAACCGAAAGTTGAAGCTGAAATCGCATTGGTCATCAAAGAAGACCTGACCAAAGCAAAACACACTTATGCAGACATCATTAGTGCAACTGACTATGCACTTCCTGCTGTAGAAGTGGTCGATAGCCGTATCGAAAACTGGAAAATCAGCCTGATCGATACTGTAGCTGATAATGCATCTTCTGCTGCATTCGTTCTGGGCTCTAAGCCGGTCAAACTGGAAAACCTTGATCTTGTGAACTGCAAGATGGTCATGACCCGCGGTGAAGAAGTGGTTTCTCAAGGCGTGGGTAAAGCATGTCTGGCGAACCCATTAAACGCTGCTGTATGGCTAGCTGACGAAATGGTACGCCGTGGCCGCCCATTGCTGAAAGGTGACATCATCCTGACTGGTGCTTTGGGTCCAATGGTTGTAGCGCAACCTGGCGACGAATTCAAAGTTGAAATTGAAGGCTTCGGTTATGTAACAGCTGCTTTTGCTGCTGAATAAGGGAATACAAGAGAGTACATTCATGAAAAAGATTAAATGTGCATTGATCGGTCCAGGTAATATTGGTACTGATTTGCTTTATAAACTGCAACGCAGCGAATGGTTAGAACCAGTATGGATGGTGGGTATTGACCCAACTTCTGAAGGTCTGGCTCGTGCAGCGAAAATGGGTCTGAAAACTACGGCTGAAGGCGTAGACGGTCTGCTTCCTCACGTTGTTGAAGATGAAATCAAAATCGCATTCGACGCAACTTCTGCTTATGTCCATGCTGAAAACAGCCGTAAGCTGAACGAGCTTGGCGTACTGATGATCGACTTGACTCCTGCTGCAATCGGCCCTTACTGCGTACCACCTGTAAACCTTGACGCTTTACTTGAACAAGGCGAAGTGCCAAACGTCAACATGGTGACTTGTGGTGGTCAGGCAACGATTCCTATGGTTGCAGCGATTTCTCGCGTTCAGCCTGTGAACTATGGCGAAATCATCGCGACTGTATCTACTAAATCAGTTGGTCCTGGTACGCGTAAAAACATCGACGAATTCACGCGTACAACTGCTGGTGCGATTGAAAAAGTCGGTGGTGCGAAACAAGGTAAAGCGATCATCATCATTAACCCTGCTGAGCCACCACTGATGATGCGTGACACTGTTCACTGTCTAGTAGAAGGTGAACCAGATCAGGCAGCGATCACTGAATCTGTACATGCGATGATCCTCGAGGTCCAAAAATACGTACCAGGTTACAAACTGGTGAATGGTCCAGTATTTGATGGCAACCGCGTATCGATCTTCCTTGAAGTTGAAGGTCTGGGTGACTTCCTGCCTAAATATGCAGGTAACCTCGACATTATGACTGCAGCAGCTGCACGTACCGCAGAAATGTTCGCAGAACGTGTTTTAAATGCAGTTGAAGCTTAAGGAGCACCTTCATGTCTAAGATTATTATTAATGATATGACTTTACGTGATGGTATGCATCCAATGCGCCATCAAACTACACCTGAGCAAATGGTTGCGATTGCAACTGCTCTGGATGATGCAGGTGTACCTTTAATCGAGGTAACACACGGTGACGGCCTTGGCGGTAACTCTGTGAACTACGGTTTCGCGGCTGCAACTGATGAAGAATACCTGAAAGCAGTGATTCCAAACCTGAAACAAGCAAAAGTTTCTGCACTTTTACTTCCTGGTATTGGTACGGTTGATCACCTGAAAATGGCGCATGATGTAGGTGTGGCAACTATTCGTGTTGCAACTCACTGTACTGAAGCTGACTGTTCAGAACAGCACATTACTGCTGCTCGTAAATTAGAAATGGACACCGTGGGCTTCCTGATGCTTGCTCACATGGCATCTCCTGAAAAATTGCTTGAAGAAGCAAACAAGATGGTGTCTTACGGTGCAAACTGTATCTATGTGACTGACTCTGCAGGTTACATGTTGCCTCAAGACGTAACTGATCGTGTTGGTATCTTGCGTGGCAACCTAGGTTCAGACATCGAAATCGGTTTCCACGGTCACCACAACTTAGGTATGGGTGTTGCCAACTCTGTTGCTGCGGTTCAAGCAGGTGCAACACGTGTTGACTTGGCATCTGCTGGTCTGGGTGCTGGTGCAGGTAATACGCCACTTGAACTGTTTGTTGCGGTTGCAAACCGTATGCAAATGGAAACTGGCGTTGACCTGTTTAAAGTACAAGACGTTGCAGAAGATCTGATCATCCCAATGATGACACACCAAATCCGTGCTGACCGTGATGCTGCAACTTTAGGTTATGCGGGTGTTTATTCTTCATTCCTATTGTTCGCTAAACGTGCTGAAGCAAAATATGGCGTATCTGCTCGTGAAATTCTGCTTGAGCTTGGTCGTCGTGGTACCGTTGGTGGTCAGGAAGATATGATTGAAGATTTGGCGTTGACTATGTCTAAAGCTAAAGAGCTTCAAGCTTAATAGT
>NZ_DFDO01000022.1:0-11245 GCF_002367915.1 Acinetobacter sp. UBA3025 | reverse complement strand
CTGTATATTTTTATGGCTACCGTTATAGGGTTAATTATGAACAGTAAGTGTCAACAGACCCTGATTGAATCTGAAAAAGATTATCTTTCTACTTGGCTGCAATCATAGATATTGCATTAAGATTGGTTGTACGCCTGAAACATTACGTATTTGGCATCAAAAATATCTGGATAAACAAAATCCAGTTAAGGTACAGCAGCTTTCAGATCAAGAACGTAGTAAACAACTCGAACGTAAAAATAAAGAACTGCAACGTGCTAACGAAATTCTACGTAAAGCAGCCGCTTTTTTCGCCCAGGCGGAGCTCGACCGCCCACACAAATAATGGTGGATTTCATCCATAACAATAAAGACCTATCTGGCGTTGAGGCGATTTGTAAGATTTTACCGATCGTAGCCTCTACCTATTATCGAACCCTAGATCTCGTTGATGAAAAGCATCGCTTTGCAAGGGAACATCGAGCGAAACGAGATCTACATGATGAGCATCATGCTGAACAAATCAAACGAATTTGGAAAGAAAGTTCAGTTCGTTATGGTGTACGTAAAGTTTGGCAAAAACTGAAACGTGAAGGCTATATTATTGCGCGCTGTACAATGGTTCGCTTGATGCAGAAGCTAGGTCCACAAGGTGTTTAGCGTGGTAAGAATAAACAAACCACCCGTAGCCGAGATGATCAAAAAAGAGCAGATGATTTAGTGAAACGTAATTTTAATGCTGATCATCCTGACCCTTGCGAAGCAGTGCTTCTCAGGTAAGTGACTTTACGTATATTCAAACTCACTCAGGCTGGGTTTATACCGCCTTTATTATTGATGTGTTCTCACGAGCAATTGTTGGATGGAAAGTATCTACACGGATGAATACAGATATGGTGCTTGATGCACTTGAGCAAGCATTGCACGATCGAGGCATGCTAAAGAATGTGTATTCATCATTCCGACAGAGGTGTGCAATATCTTTCCATTCGTTATACCAATCGTTTAGAAGCAGCAAATATAAGAGCATCAGTCGGTACGACTGGTGATTCATACGATAATGCTTTGGCTGAAACGGTGAATGGCTTATACAAAACAGGGGTGATTGAATATTTAAAAGCAGACTGGCACGGTTTAGCGGATGTACAACTTGCGACACTAAACTGGCTAGATTGGTTCAACAAAAAGCGTGTACACAGTACACTAGGTTATGTATCACCTTTTGATTTTGAAGCAATGTACTATGATAAGATTAACCCGTTAGGTCAGGTGGCCTAACTTAAATAAAAAAGTCTCCGACAAACCCGGTACGGTTCAACTCTGGCTTTGAAAGCTTTGCTTCAATTTAAAAAGGATCAAGGCTACCAAACAGACTATGTGATGCTATGTCCTAAGACTAAGGAACCCTTCTTTAATGAAAAACCACCTAGAGAGCGTCTTGTAGAAGCGATGAAAGCGTGTTCTATACGTCACCGCCCTGCATACAATGCAAGGCATACTTATGCGACGATGTTGCTGATGGATGGCGTCAATCCAATGTTTGTAGCCGATCAACTTGGACATAGTCTACAAATGCTGATCAAACGCTATACAAAATGGTTGCATGGGGATAAAAATAAGCAAGAAATTGCCAAACTTAGCGTAACTCGTACAGCCTAAATACGTCGAAATCAAAAGCTCTTGCAATGAAAAATGTGGCAAATGTGTGGCAATAAAAAAGCCACTTAATATAAGTGGCTGATTTATAACAAGAATTTTGGTGGAGATGGCGTCAATTGAACTCAGATCCTAACCAACTAATTCTAAAGATCTTTTATTGAATAAAAAAATTCATTGACCCAATTTTGACCCAAATCAGATTTATTGTATTGAATCACGAAGTAGTTTTGTTCAAATCCCAATTCAGGATTTGAAATAGTGTACCGATTGTAGCACCGTTACAATCCAATAAAAATATTATGTTATAACATATCGTTTATTTGATATTCTTTTTTGATGTATTATTCTTTTAAACACATTTAGGGACAAGGTAATGTTTGAAATTATTGATGATTTAAAAAATAAATTAGATCAGCATCGCCCCCTATCCCCAGCAATAGTAAAAAATTTACAAGAAGATCTTATTTTACGATGGACTTACCACTCGAATGCTATTGAAGGAAATACCCTTACTCTTTTAGAAACGAAAGTCGTGTTAGAAGGCATAACTGTCGGTGGGAAAGCATTAAGAGAACACTTCGAGGCAATTAACCATAGAAATGCTATTTATTACGTTGAAGATATTATTAGAAAAGAAGAACCATTTTCGGAATGGCAAATTCGCAATATCCATCAACTCATTTTAAAAAACATTGATGATGATAATGCTGGCCGTTATCGCCAACAAAATGTTCTAATCTCTGGTGCCACGTCTACCCCACCTGATTACACATTATTAAATGACAAGATGGCTCAGCTAGTTGATTGGTACAATTCAGAGGCACATAAGCTTCACCCCATTGAACGTGCAGCTAAAGTACATGCTGATTTTGTAGGTATCCATCCATTCATTGATGGCAATGGCCGTACATCACGCCTATTGATGAACCTCGAATTGCTTAAAGCTGGTTATCCACCTTGTGTGATTACTGTAGAGAATCGTTTAGCTTACTATGAAGCATTGGATCAATGGATGGCTTATGGAAAAACTGAAGCTTTTATTCAGTTGATTTCCAAAGCAGTGGTCGAAGGATTTAAACCGTATCAGGTTGTTTTAGGAATTTAGGCAAACTCTGTCTTTCAAAGCTTTGTGCAACAAAGCCCTTAGCTTTTAAAACTTTAGTAAATTAGCTCTATAACATTGAAAAAACCGATGTATAAACATCGGTTTTTTTATTTAATTATGCTGGTGTAGTTAGATTCTCAACTTTGGTTAAGTTCACTTGCTCCTGATATCTTTGCATAATAATTTTACCATTACGCACACTTAAAATAGCTTTTGTTTGATTCGCAACAACCTCATAATCATTTTTAGCCGGCATAATAATGAAGCTTGCTGGACGTCCGACCTCAATCCCGTATTGATCACCTAGACATAAAGTCTTGGCCGAATTATATGAAACAAAGTCTAAGCAACGCTGTAAGTCTTCATAACCCAGCATATGACAGATATGCAAGCCAGCATCAAGAATACGAATAATATTACCATTTCCTACCGGATACCAAGGATCACGAATTGAATCCTGAGCAAAACAAATATTCATGCCTGCACGGTCAATTTCAGGTACACGTGTCAAACCTCGACGCTTTGGATAGCTATCAAATCTTCCTTGCAAATGAATACTTTCTGTAGGGCACGAAATAAAATTAATTTTAGAACGTTTTAGTAAGCGAAATAACTTATAACAATAAGCATTGTCATAAGATCCCATCGCGGTAGTATGGCTAGCTGTTACACGCTCCCCCATACCTCGTACACGTGCTTCGTCTGCCAGAACTTCCAAAAACCGAGATGCTGGATCATCAATCTCATCACAGTGTACATCAACAAGACAGTTATATTTTTCAGCTAAATCCATCAAGAAATGAACTGAACTTACACCTTTTTCACGGGTATATTCAAAATGTGGAATGCCACCAACCACATCAGCTCCAAGCTTTACGGCTTCCTCCATTAAAGCACGACCATTTTTAAATGACTCAATACCTTCTTGTGGAAATGCCACAATCTGCAAATTTACTTTGTCTTTAATTTCTTCTCTAACTTCAAGCATAGCTCGCATTGCAGTTAAGCTGGGATCAGTGACATCAACATGTGTACGTACATGTTGAATACCATGTTCAATAAGCATATCTAGCGTTTTTAAAGCACGTAATTTAGTGTCTTCAAAAGTGATCGTTGCTTTACGTTGCCCCCAACGTTCAATCCCTTCAAAGAGTGTACCAGACATATTCCACTCAGGCTCACCCGCAGTGAGTACAGCATCTAAATGAATGTGTGGATCAACCAAAGGAGCCATGATCAATTGTTGTTGTGCATCGATAGTATCTACATCAACTGTTTGAATGACACTAGCCTGTTTTTCAATGGCTTCAAAAATGCCATTGTTGTAAGTAATACTAAATAGCCCGTCTTGTTGACGTAAAACCGCATTGATAATTTTCATGTTAGTTCCTTTTAAAATAATTAATGACTCATGTGCCAGATCAGTAATGCCATTGAAGCATTTAGACGGAAATTTGCCTCAGTTAAGACATGATTTGTCAGTGATTCAATTTTTTGAATCCGTTGGTTTAACGTATTTCTATGGATGCCAAGTCGTCTGGCTGTATCATTTAAATTGCCATTTTCTTTAAGCCAGGCATCTAAGGTTTCAAGTAGTACAAATGGGTACTTCTTATCACTAATGAGCATACCCAACGTTTCATGCATGAATTGCTGCAATACACTTTTGTTCGGAATCGCTTTTAAAAGTTTTAGCACGCCCAAATCACGATATTGGCAAATACTATTTTTCATCTGCATTTCAAAAGCTATTTCCTGAGCTTGGGATGCTTCCCAAAAACCTCTTTGAAATGCCACTGCTGAATTCACTTCATTTGATACCCCTGCAAAGATCTTAAGGTCATTATCAAATTGACTCATTTGATCGATCACTTCGATGAGTGCTTTTTTCCACATATCGATATCATAATCATCAAGGTTGAGTACCAAACTAAACTGATCCCCCTGACGGATGACTGGAATTTTCTGCTTCCACTGTTTGGACCATTTTTCCAAGGCTTCATAACACTGTTGTTTAATTCTGAAAAAATGATTTTCATGCACAGCATCAGTATCGGTATGAAATAAAGCATGAATATTGTGTAAGCGAAGTACTGTAATCACATGACGTCCAAGTAAGTTAATTTTTAACTGTTTGGCACGAAGTTGAATTGTCTCTACCGATGGAAAGTCCCCTGTCAGTAATTGAGAAACTACATCTTCACTCGATTTTTTGACCTGGGAAAACTGAACTAGCTGCGTACCAATCGCATGCGTAACTTCGACCATCTTCAAACTGTAAGGTTGCTCAATTAACGGTAAACCTAGCTCATCTGCACGTGAAATAATTTTAGGTGGAATTTCATGGATATATTGCTGACCTGTCATAATGACAAGTGCAGCTACATTTCGTTGATATGCCTGTTCAAGTAACCCTAAGAGATTATTTTCATCACGGGTATGGTTGATTCCCGTAACAAATACAATCTCTCCCCCCTCAATCCATTCAGCGATTCCTTCATTTTCTGCTACATAGAACCAGCGGACAGGCCGATGAATATTTTCTATTCCACCACATAATTTTAGTGGATAAAGTGAAGGTAGATTCAGGATATCTTGAACAGTCATATTCATCACATTACTCCACTGCATCTACTATATTTAAGACAGATGATTCCTGACGTAATGGGAATAAATAATTCAATACGCTATAAATGGAACATGCCACCACAATACCCACAATCGGTGCAATCCATGGTGAAACATAGGCAACAATTGCACCTGTGAAATAGGCTATTAAACCAATCCAGTTAAAATTAGGAATATTTGCTTCAGCTAATAATGGATATTTTCCTTTATGACGAATCCAGTAATCTGCCATGATCACGCCACCAAGTGGAGGAATAATAGCACCAAGAAGTAAGAGAAACGGAATCAATAACTCATACATACCAGCAGCAGCTAAAATGATTCCCGCAACAGCCGCCACAAGCACCATGGTTTTACGGCGTTCACTTCTTACCATGTGGCAAGCAGCAGTTGAAACGCTATAGATTGCTGGACCTTGGATCGTCCATAAATTCAGGCAAAGCATCACCACTGCGGCAACAGACAATCCTTGTAATACTAAAACTTCTACAATATCAGATTGTTGATAAACGATTGCCATCCAAGCACCCGCCAGAACCATTAGCCCATTACCAATTACAAAGCTAACTAGACATGCCCAAATCGCAATTTTTCCGCTCTTAGACATACGCGTCCAATTGGTAATTTGTGTTGCACCACTGGCAAAAGTACCAAATACCATAGTAATGGCTGTTGCAAATGTCAGTGTTTCTGTCGGTTGAACACTGGTTAAACCAGTCCATCCGCCAATTTCTTTGGTCGCCAGAACAATAGAAGTGACGAGTAAAATGAACATTAAAGGAATTGATACACGGGATAGATATTCAAGTCCTTTAAAGCCAACAATTGCTGTAATGGAAAAACCAAGTCCAAATAGCACCATCAAAGGAATGAGTAAACTATCAGAAAATCCTAATATTTTTCCAAGTGAAATCGCCAGAGTTGCTGTTCCCCAAGCAAACCAGCCTAATTCAGCAAAACCTAAAATAAAGTCTGATAATTTACTGCCCCAGTTACCAAAGCAGAAACGTCCCATTAGAACTGTATTTAAGCCACTACGTGCAGAAATAAATCCCAAGGTCGCGGCATAAGCTCCTAATAGCAAGTTGCCTATGGCTACAATCCACAAAATATCAGTGAACTCAAAAGCCACCCCAATTTTTCCACCAGCGAACATAGTTCCTGTGAAAAAGGTAAAACTAAATAACACTAAGGCTATTGGGAAAAAGCCTTTTCGTTGTGAAAGTGGTGTTTCTTTCAAAGGCGACTCTGCATGCACGCTCATATTCAACACTCCTACTATTCAAGTAAAATTCTTGAGTGCTGTATTGCAAGAGCTATGCCGCTTTTTTAATGCTTAAATTTATGTAAGTTAAATTGTTAAATATGGGCAATTTGAACATATTTTTACTTTTCATACAGAGTAAATGGGTAAATTAATGTGCTTTAATAACATTCAGTGATTTTATTTTGTGCGTTTTAGAAACTGTAAATATTACAGAACATAACGATATTAACGGACAGATAAGGAGACTATTACAAATGTAAAATTTCGGTTTTTTCTATTTTGTTCCATCTTAATCATTTCGATGCTCTGGTATGTCAGATACCATTTTTCTCTTTCATAAACGCTTTTTTCTTGGCAGTAAATGGATTTTTTGCACAAAGATGTGAAAATCTCTCCCCATTTTCATAGCAAAAATTTTGCTTATTTATTAATACATAGTTTCTAAATGGTTTGAAGAAGAGGTGGTGGCAGTTTAACCCAACATGTAATAGTCTAATATTCCTATATTAAACTTCTAGCTTTACCCAATTTAACCCACCAATGCTAACTACCTGTCCTGCCACAGGTAGTTAGCTAAGAGATCTGATTTTTATTTCAAATTACCACCAATACCTTTAAACTTCTCAACTAAAATCGAAATTTTCTGGAAAACATTTTGTTTCTTAGTTAAATATTGTGGGTTTAATGGACTCATTTTAGGCAAAATTGCATTAAGTTCAGTGCCGTTTTCACTTGCAAATTCTCTCTTCAAGGAAGCCATGATATAACGTTTAGTGGCATCCTCATTCAAGTCTTCATCCTGAATCAGTTCCTGAACCTCACGCTGCTGTTCTGTTTGAGCGAAAGTATAAAAAGAATCCATAACACTAGCTTTATCTTCAATCTTATCTAAATCAGTATGATTAATAAAATCGACGATCAAACCTTCTTTAGATCGACTCTCCAAGCTTGAACGAATCACACGTCGCATATCATCAACCAAAGCAACTTTATCCCTGATCTTTTTATTGCTTTCAAAGATAAGTTCTAAAATATAGTCTAAATTGATTTCTTGTGATTTTAATAGATCAACTTCAAAAACCACATCGTTCCAGTCAATCGTAGACTCTTCTTTTTGCTCCGCTAATCTCTCCCTACGCAACCAATCACGTATATCATTATAACTAGAGCGATAGTCCTGGATTTTGCGTTCAGCTGGCATATCAATCGCTGTGAGCTGTGCTAACTCGTCATCACTTAAATAATGCTTATTTTTAAATTCTTCGACGGCACTAGCATCATTCAAATCAACAGTTTGTAACTCTTTTAGACTCGCATATTCATCATAGTTTTGCAGTACGTTTTCTACTCGCAAGTATTCACCAAATAATTTAGCGAACGCCTTTTTATCTGACTCTTTAAAAATTTCATCGGGGTTAGGGAAACGTTGTTCCAACTCTTTGACTACTTCTATAAAGCCTCTTCTTGCTTCTCCAGTTAATACATCGGTGAAGCCTTCCATATATTCTTCATAGCTTTTCTCTAAAACAATATTCTGCGTATTTGGATCACCAAATAATCGTATAGCATCAATCGTTGGCTGTTCTAAATCACGGAAAGTTACAATATTGCCAAATGTTTTAGTCGCATCAAAAATACGGTTAGTTCGTGAGTATGCTTGTATAAGACCATGATAACGTAAATTTTTATCAACAAATAAAGTGTTTAAAGTTGGTGCATCAAAACCTGTTAAGAACATACCAACGACAATCAGCAAATCAATTTCTCGAGCTTTGACTTGTTTTGCTAAATCACGATAATAATTTTGGAAGCTCTTAGTTTCAACACTAAAGTTCGTTTTAAATATTGAGTTATAATCTGCAATTGCTGAACTTAAAAACTCTTTAGCACTACTATTCATAGCTGATACATCAAAACTTTCATCTTGAATATCACCCACGGCACCCTGTTCTTCATTGGCTGAAAATGAAAAAATTGTCGCTATCTTTAAAGGCTTATCACTATTTTTTTGTAACTCTTTTAAGCATTCATAATACAACTTAGCAGCATCTACGCTACTCACTGCAAACATGGCATTAAAGCCTTTACTGGCTATTTGTAAACGATGCGTTTTCTGACGGAAATTAGTCAGGATGTAGTGACTAATTTCACGTATGCGATCTGGATGCAATAAAGCTTGTTTATTTTCATAAGCACTTAGTTTTTTGACATCTTGTTCTTTTTCTATATTTTTAAATTGTGGACGTACATCATTATAATCCACTTTAAATTTGAGGACTTTTTCATCACGAATTGCATCAGTGATGACATAAGCATGCAAAGCTCCCCTATTCTTGTCCTTGTCGTATGTACCAAATACACTAGCAGTGGTTTCATTACCTAATGTATTTTCTGGAAAAATCGGAGTGCCAGTAAAACCAAATTGGTAAAATTTTTTAAATTTTTTCTTTAAATTTTTCTGTGCTTCACCAAACTGACTACGATGACATTCATCAAATATAAACATGACTTGCTTATTGTATATCGGCAAATCATTTTCAGTTTTCATCAAGATATTTAGCTTTTGGATGGTTGTTACGATAATTTTATTATCATCTTTATCCAAGTTTCGCTTTAATCCAGCCGTACTTTCAGACCCGTTTACACTATCAGGAGAAAAACGTTGGTACTCCTTCATAGTTTGATAATCAAGGTCTTTACGATCGACCACAAAAAAAACCTTATCAATAAAATCAAGTTCTGTTGCTAAACGAGCCGCTTTAAAACTCGTTAAGGTTTTACCTGAACCAGTGGTATGCCAAATAAATCCACCGCTTGAGGCTTGACTCCAACCCTTAGCTTCAAATGAGCTTTTAACTTTCCATAAAATACGTTCTGTTGCAGCAATTTGATAAGGACGCATGACCAGTAAAGTATCGCTTACATCAAATACGGAGTAATTCAACAACACATTGAGTAAGGTATTTTTTTGGAAAAACGTTGCAGTAAAGTCTTTTAGGTCTTTAATGAGGCTGTTATCTGATTTAGCCCAATTCATCGTAAAATCAAAACTGTTCTTATTACGTGCTGTGGTATTGGCAAAATAGCGAGTATCTGTACCATTGGAAATAACAAATAGTTGTAAGTATTTATACAGTGAGTTTTCACTATTGAAACTTTCTTTACTGTAACGATGTACTTGATTAAATGCTTCACGGATCGCCATGCCACGCTTTTTCAATTCAACTTGTACCAATGGCAAACCATTAACCAAAATGGTGACATCATAACGGTTGGCATGATTACCTTTTTGTTCAAACTGTTTAATGACTTGAACTTTATTACGAGCAATGTTTTTTTTATCAAGTAAATAGATGTTTTGAATACGACCATCATCAAAAACAAAATCATGAATATAGTCATCATGAATTTTTCTAGTTTTATCTACGATACTATCGCTTGATTTATCCAAATATGTTTCAACAAAACGTGACCATTCACTCTCTAAAAATTGCACATTATTGAGTAACTGTAATTGCTCTCGTACATTATTCAACATAGCTTTAGCGTTTTTTATATTAGATAAAAAATCATAGCCCTGATTAGTCAAATCTTGAATGAGTTCACGTTCTAAGTCAGCTTCTGTTTGATAGCTATGTATTGCTTGAGAGTCTTTAATATATTTATCAAGAACAATAAAATGGTTAGATTCAGCAACTGTTGAATAATTACTCATGTTCACCCCTTAAATTCAGTATTTTAATACTGTCTATTTCCCTTATAAATTTTATCTAACTCACCAACCAAAAACTTGAATACTCGTTTATGATCATCATGTACTTCTTTAATTTCATCAGCCGAATGCTTATCATGGTTATACAAATTGATAATTCGCGCATAAGGGTTCGCACTACTCACAGAATCACCACCTTCAACCATTGGTAATAATTCCCCCCATTCGTTATAACCTAAAAATGTAGAAGTTTTTTCTAGAACATTACGTAGAAAATTGAAGTGATATTTATGTATATCACCAGAGTTTGCAGCCTCTAGTAGTTCATTTTTCAAGTAAAGGTGATATGAAAAAGGTGAATCATAATCCTGTTTAATTAATTGATAGGTTGTCATATCACTTTCAGATTTTCGCAATATATATTTGTTTGCACGACTAAACTCGTTATACATTACATTATAAAATAATGGGTTATGTGTAGTAATCACGAATTTAAGATCTGAATTACTCGATTTTATTAATCTAGCTAAATCAATCGCTAATTGAATCAAATGATTTTCATCCAATGAACTCACTGGGTCATCAATAAAAACATATTCTAATTTATCAAATTGATTCGTTTCTCGATCTGCTGGTTCAGGGACATTTAGTATCGAGACCACTTGATCTAACAGTGTATAAAACACACTCCAAATAAAATTACTTTCTTCTCCTTTAGATATTTTAAGCGGTTCTTTGTTTTCATCATCACCACGCTCTAGAGTAAAAGTAACTTCAGAAAAAGCTTTTATAATAATTTCTTTATTATCTTTATCTCTAACTTTATATTCTTCATTGAATCTAGGCGTAAGCTTATTATGCGCATAACGTTGAAAATTGGTTACGATATTTCGAT
>NZ_DFDO01000019.1:0-13149 GCF_002367915.1 Acinetobacter sp. UBA3025 | reverse complement strand
CTCATGCAGGGGGCTTTTTTTATGCGTGGGTTTTTAGGAAAAGAAGTAAATAACCTCCTAATCATGCCTAAATAATAAAAATATAAATAACGTGAAAATTATAATTAATTAACTTCGTCTTATTTTTTTATTGGTTTGTCTAAAAAATATTCGATCTACGACTTTAGCCTAAATTTTATTAAAAAAATCTAACTTGGTAAGTTTTGCAGTAGACAAGGTTTAAAGAATCATCCATTTTATATACAAAAGTGAATGAACGTTCATTTTTTCATAGAATAAAAAAGCTCACAATTGGAGGTGAGGAAAAATGACAGCAACAACAGTGAATGTGAATGCTGTAGTGGATGAAGCAAAGTTTAAACCTTTTCATTTAAAGATCGTACTTTGGTGCGTATTTGTCGTTATTTTTGACGGTTATGATCTGGCAATCAACGGTGTTGCTTTACCCCTACTGATGCAAGAATGGAATATGACGGCAGTTCAGGCCGGAATGCTTGCAAGTACCGCTCTGGCAGGCATGATGTTTGGTGCCATGCTCTTCGGTATGCTGGCAGATAAAATTGGACGAAAAAATGTCATCCTGATTTGTGTGACCTTATTCAGTGGATTTACGTTCTGGGGCGGTTTTGCCTCTGGTCCGACTGAATTTGGCATCCTGCGTTTTATTGCCGGCTTAGGTATTGGTGGTGTTTTACCGAATCTGGTCGCATTAACTTCTGAATATGCGCCACAAAAAATGCGTAGTACCTTAGTCACTACCATGTTTAGTGGTTATGCAGTTGGCGGAATTATGGCGGCGTTATTAGGTGCCTGGTTTACCCCAAGTTTTGGTTGGGAAATCATGTTCTATATCGCAGGTATTCCATTATTGATACTGCCTATCCTGTATTTGTATTTACCGGAATCTTTAACTTTCCTGGTAAAAAAACAGCAAAATGAAAAGGCCAGTAAAATTGTTCAGCAGATCAGTCCTGAGCAAAATGTCACTGCAAGTACCCAGTTTGTACTGAATGAAGTGCATGCGCCCGATGCTTCCATTGCCGCTTTATTTAAGCAAGGTCGTAGCATGAGTACCTTATTATTCTGGTGCTGCTTCTTTATGTGTCTGCTTATGGTCTACGCATTGGGTAGCTGGTTACCAAAACTGATGATGGCAGCGGGTTATTCTCTGGGTAACAGCTTAATGTTCCTGATGGCCATGAATATTGGTGCAGTGGTTGGAACCATTGGTGGCGGTATTCTGGCGGATCGTTTCCATCTGAAACCGGTCATTATTGGCATGTTCCTGTTGGGTGCAGTTTCATTAGTTGGATTAGGCTTTAACTCTCCACAAGCTGTGATCTATCTGCTGGTCGCTGCTGCAGGTGCTTCGGCAATTGGTAGCAGTATTCTGCTCTATAGTTTCGTGGCTCAGTACTATCCATTGGCAATCCGTTCTACTGGTATTGGTTGCGCGTCTGCAGTCGGTCGGGTAGGGGCAATTGTTGGTCCAATTATTATTGGATTCCTGTTGGGTATGGAGCTGCCACATAAAATGAACTTCCTGGCAGTTGCGATTCCAGCCATTATTGGCGCGATTTCAGTGGCTATGATTGTACGTAAAGATCTGAATGCAGAACGAAATGCTGAGACCTTACTGGCGAAACAGAAGCTGAATTCTATTAAAACCTAGTCACTTTTTGCCAATCCACTTACTATAAATCTTAATTGAGTCAAAAGATCCCTTTCATAAGAAAGGGATTTTTTGTTCAAAGTATAAAAATCATTCATAAAAAATCGAATAAATCAAAAAATCATTGGTCTATAGACTATTCATATAGGCATTTTAATGAGAATAATAAATGTCTAAATATTCAATTATTTAGCTTTATGAAAATGTGATAAATCACATAAATAACTTCTATTTTATGGCTGAAATAACTCCATCATTTGGTCTTATTGTGCACTAAATCTCACTTGCGTATATTGCTAAAACTTGAATATTCCCCTGGATATTCAAAAGGATTTTATGGACAAGTACTCATGGGAGATGAGAACGATGACAACGGAAACAGTAGATATAAATTCTGTAGTCGATAATGCGAAATTTACGCCTTTTCACTTCAATGTAGTTGCTTGGTGTTTACTCATTATCTTGTTTGACGGCTACGATCTAGCAATTAATGGTGTTGTTTTACCTTTATTAATGCAGGACTGGGGTCTAAGTGCCGTTCAAGCGGGAATGCTTGCCAGTACTGCGCTTGCTGGCATGATGTTTGGCGCGATGATCTTTGGTTCTCTGGCAGATAAAATTGGCCGTAAAAAAGTGATCATGATCTGTATTGTGTTATTCAGTGGTCTGACCTTTGCCGGTGGTTTTGCTTCAAACCCGACTGAGTTCGGAATTTTACGTTTCCTTGCCGGTCTGGGCATTGGTGGTGTTATGCCAAACCTGGTGGCACTAACCTCTGAATATGCACCACAAAAAATGCGTAGTACCTTAGTAACCACTATGTTTAGTGGTTATGCGGTAGGTGGTGTGATGGCTGCCTTATTGGGTTCATGGTTTACCCCAAGTTTTGGTTGGCAAATCATGTTCTTTATCGCAGGTATTCCATTATTTTTATTGCCTGTGATCTGGAAATTCCTGCCGGAATCTTTAGCCTTTATTGTCAAAGACAACAAACAGGAAAAAGCACGTCAAATAGTACGTCGTTTGGCTCCAAATCTAAGTGTTACAGACAATACAACTTTTAAACTGCCACAGGAAAATGTACCTGAAGCAGCAAACGTGGTGAGCCTGTTCCGTCGTGGCCGTGCGGTAAATACGTTATTGTTCTGGGTTGCTTTCTTTACTTGTCTACTAACCATGTATGCGCTGAGCAGCTGGTTACCGAAGCTGATGATGGCAGCGGGTTACTCAATGGACAACAGCCTGATGTTCATGATGGCGATGAACGTAGGTGCAGTGGTTGGCATTGTCGGTGGTGGTATTTTGGCTGACCGTTTCCACCTGAAACCGGTATTGATGTTCCTCGGTATGATGGGTGCGATTGTGATGAGCTCAATGGGCTTTGCATCTAACCAGTTCCTGCTTTACATCCTGGTGTTCTTAGCAGGTGCAGCATCAATCGGTTCGCAAATGTTGCTATACAGCTATGTTGCACAATTCTACCCATTGGCAGTACGTTCAACAGGTATTGGCTGGTCATCTGCGATTGGTCGTATGGGCGCGATTGTTGGCCCGATCCTGATTGGTGGCTTACTGGGTATGAACCTGCCTGCACACTTTAACTTTATGGCAGTCGGTTTACCGGTACTGATTACAGCGATTGCAGTTGCTTTGATCATGCATGATGATGAATCTGAAAAGATTGGTTCAGCAGATAGCGTTCCTGCAAAAGCTTAAAACTTAAGTCTGAAATAAGAAGCCTCTAAAAGGAGGCTTTTTTTGTTCACATCTATAGTATTATGTCTAAAATTTAATCAAAAAATACTATTTATGTTTAATTCAAATTTAACTTCGAATGATACTCAGATAGAGACTAATAAACTTATCTTGGAATTAAAAAGAGTAATAGAAAAAGAATTCAATGCTAGTGATTGGAGTGAAATTGCTCTTTTAGTTAATGCGGATCAAATAGTCCATAATCATCCTAGGCTGCTAAGAAGTTTGAGTTTTGGGGATGATGATTATGGTGCTAATATTATTGATGTTTTAAGGGCAATTAGTTTAAAAAACCCTCATTACTTACAAACAATTAAAGACTATCTAGATCACAAATACCATGATGAAAATACTCTATATGTATCGCATCAAGTAGCTACAAATAAAATTACATTTTCTCCTTCAGTATTTAGTGTACCCAGTGTAGATTTAGAAAATGATTTAATAGCTGTAATGATGCCTTTTTCAGGTTTTGATGGTGTCTATTCTTCTATTAAAGAGGCTGCTAAAGGATCCAATTTTAGATGTTTAAGAGCGGATGATATTTGGGATAACAGTACGATCATTCAGGATATATTTGATTTAATATTTAGGGATCGAGTAGTAATTGTCGATTTCAGTGGTAAAAATCCAAATGTCATGTATGAAACAGGAATTGCACATACTTTAGGTAAACTAGTTATTCCAATTGCTCAAAGTGTAAGTGATATTCCATCTGATATGATTCATCATAGATCTCTAATCTATTTAAAGAATGGGGAAGGGTTAAAAAATTTAGAAAGTGAACTGTGTAAAAAGCTAACTCAACTAAATTACCATTAGGAAATGACTATGGAATTCAATTCTATCTCCCCAATCCCTGAAGATGATGAAGAACTGCATCTTCCTGAACTAGTGTACTGGGCTTCAGTCGGCGACGTTGAACAGGTCGAGCAGGGCTTACAAGAAGGTCTGGACGTCAATTCTGCCGATGAAGAAGGCTATAGCGCTTTGCAGGCAGCTGCTGAAAATGATCATCTGGAAGTAGTGAAACTACTGGTGAGCAAAGGCGCAGATGTCGATCATCGCAGTACCTATACCGCTTTGGAACTGGCAGAAATGGCCGGTAATAAAGATGTAGTGGCTTATCTAAAAAGCCTAAAAGGTGGCATTTAAATAAAATAAGATCAAGGAAATAAAAAAGCCTCCATCTGGAGGCTTTTTATAGTTTGAACTTAGGCAGCATCGCCTTCCAGTTCTTTTAAGATGGCATCATTGAAAGCAGGAATGTCATCCGGATTACGTGAAGTAATCAGAACCCAGTCACCGGTATTGCAACGATGAACCTGTTCATCGACCCATTTACCACCGGCATTTTCCAGATCCAGTTTGATGCTCTTATACGAGGTCAGGTTTTTATCCTTAATTCGCTGTGCATCAATCAGAACCCATGGCCCATGACAGATTGCGGCAATCGGTTTGTGCTGATCAGCAAAATGCTGCACGATTTTCTGGGCAGATTCATTGATTCTTAGCGTATCTGCATTCACAGTGCCACCAGGAACAACCAAGAGATCATAATCATCCAGCGTGACATGATCAAAACTGGTATCAGGCGTATATGAGGTAGCAGCTTTAGTATCGCCTTTTACTGTTGCCACCTCTTCATTTTTTTCTGCCGCATGAATCACTTCAAATCCTTTGGATTTTAGAAAATTTAAAGGCTCGACCAGTTCATCATGTTCAACACCTTGGTTTGAAGTAATAAAGAGGACCTTTTTTACCATGATTGCTGTTCCCAAAAAATGTGAGGATTTTCAGATTAACAACAAGGCGATTCTTACAATGTTGGATTTTTAGCTCGGAACTGTTAAACAATGCTAAGAATTTATAGATAAAAAAAGCCCCAACATCCTGTTGGGGCTTTTTTCGTATCTCGTGTTTAGGTATAACTCCTGTCGTACCTCACGTCCTGGTGCACTGCTTTATTCTTCTTGTTTTTAGGTATTTGAGCTTCCTGCTCTGTATGTTTGTAGAATAGTCTGAACCTGAAAGCTGGCATAGACGTCGATGACATCTATCATTGTACGTCTGGGCTTACAGGGTAAGGACCGATTTCCATAACTCATTATATTACTTAAAAGTGTATATCTAAGCCGACATAAGGACCTTTAAATTCCAGTTCCAAGTCTGGCGCATTATTTTGTTCGGCATCGATATTCATGATGCGATAGCCGACTTTAGCCCCTACATCAACCAGCAGGTTATCAATAAAGTCATATTGCAGTTCAGCCTGAACATCAGTCTTTTTGATATCGCTACCGTGACTGTAAACCGCTTCAGCTTTAGCACTCATGCCAGTAAATGGCAGTTTTACCCCAGCTGTAGCGTAGAGTAATGGACTGTATTCATCTAGATCGTACTGAGTCAGGACACCTGCATTCAGATTTCTGACTGTACCATCCAGATTAGTCATACCCGCACCGATATCAGCATGCACAATGGTATCCAGCAGTTCGTAATACAGAATATAGTCGATATTATTAAGTTCGATATCAGCAGCATTCAGCGGGGTGCTTTGTTCGCTATTGCTGTCCAGATTCACATATTTGATTTTGGCATTTGGCAGTAGTGGTACTGGATGTTCAAATGCGACAGAGAGTTGAGCTGTGCCTTGGCGATCCAGGTCCTGTTTGCCGGCATTGGCAGACTGGCTATAACCGTCAAAATTCCAGTAGCTGACATCTGTTTTAAGACCAATCACATCGGCATGGCCTATGCTGCTCAGTCCTAATCCTAGTAATAATGCAGTGAATAATTGTGTACGCATTTCTAATTTTCCTTACGCTTTCTTTAAATTGAGCGATTTTGTTACCTAAATACATCTTCTTAAACGTAATCAGTAAGTGCATGATATAGGTAATTTCTAAAATGTATATGCTAATGTGAAGGGCAGAATAATGGGATCGACAGCAGCACAATATCATCAAGACTATCCATTATATGTGGCAGGACAGCCGGTAAAAACGGGTGAATGGCTGGAGGTCAAACATAAATATAGTCAGGAGCTTTATGCACGTGTCGCGCTGGCAGATGCTGAAACTTTAGAAAAGGCAATTCAGTCTGCGACTCAGGCAGAAGCAGAAATGGCAGCATTGGAACCTTTCCAGAAACAGAAAATTCTGCTGCATTGTGTGAAGCGGTTTAATGAAATCCGTGAAGAACTGACTGAAATCCTGATTGCCGAAGGTGGCAAGCCACGTAAAGCAGCCGGCGCAGAAGTAGAACGTCTGATCAATACCTTCCAGATTGCAGCAGATGCGGTCACCCAAATGGATCAGGGCCGTATTTTGCCTCTGGCAGTCACCGCCGCAGCTTCCGGTTATCAGGGTATGGTTAAACAGGTACCGATTGGCGCTGTATCCCTGATTAGTCCATTTAACTTTCCATTAAATCTGACCGCACACAAAATTGCACCGGCAATTGCTGCAGGTTGTCCATTCGTGTTGAAACCGGCGAGTCTGACTCCGGTTTCAGCCTTAAAGATTGCCGAGATTCTGGCAGAAACTGATTTACCGAAGAATGCCTTCTCAGTTCTACCGTGTCCACGTGATCTGGCGGATGTACTGGTTACAGATGACCGTTTTAAATTGCTAAGCTTTACCGGTTCTGATGTCGTGGGCTGGGATATGAAAGCCCGTGCCGGCCGCAAAAAAGTTACTCTGGAACTCGGTGGCAATGCCGCAGTGATGATTGAGCCAGATACTGAACTCAGTGAACAGCTGATTGACCGTCTGATTGGTGGCGCTTATGGTCATGCAGGGCAGGTGTGTATCAGTGTGCAACGTATTCTGGTGCATCAGGATATTTTTGAAGAACTGAAAGACAAGCTGGTTCAGAAACTGCAACATCTAAAAGCCGGTGATCCGGATCTGGAAACGACTTTGCTGGGGCCAATGATCAAGGAAGCTGAAGCTAAACGTTTGCATCGCTGGATGGAAGATGCCGTAGCGCAAGGTGCCAATGTACTGACTGGTGGTGAAGTGAAGGGTGCGATGTTTGAACCGATCCTGTTGGAAAAGGTAGACCATCAACTGGAAATTTACCGTAATGAAGTGTTTGGTCCGGTCGCCATTATTGAAGCTTATAGCGATTTTGAATCAGGAATTGCCTGTATTAATAGCAGTCGCTTTGGTCTGCAAGCCGGTATCTATACCCAGAATCTGCAGAAGATGATGTATGCCTGGGATCATCTGCATGTCGGCGGTGTGATTATCAATGATATTCCGTCATTCCGTGTTGATAATATGCCGTATGGTGGTGTGAAGGATTCGGGTCTGGGTCGTGAAGGTATTCAATCTGCGATTCGTGATATGCAGGAAGAGCGTATGCTTGTCATCAAATGTTAAGCTGACCGAATCAATCAGTACTATTCCACAATCGGCATAATTAAGGCCGGTTGTGGAATTTTGCTTTTTATTGCTTAAAAAGGTAGCAGGCTAGGTAGAAAAGATAAGCTGAATAAATTAAGACATAGCTCTGTTTTTATTCAGAAGAAAATGAAGAAGAAGATTAAAAAAATACTTTTTCAATTTCTATTTAATACTTGATGAGTTAAGAGCGAAAAATTGCTTGAAAACTGTAGTAAAACTTAAAAACAATATATTCCAAAAAGTTTGTATACATATAACCAATAAAATCAAGAGCTCAGCGTAGAATTATTGAGCATTTGATAAGAATAGATTATAAAAAAAGAATGTTTTAGGCAGAAATTACAGAAAAAATTTGCAAAAGTCAGTATTGTTGAACCATCTACAAGGTCGGCTTTCTGCTCAGACTTTAAGCAAGCTGTCCGGCTAGCTGACCTGTTTGTATATTAGAATTCGATGCCCAAAAGGTATAACTCTAATTCAAACACCCGAAATAATTGAAATGCTTCTTCAGTGCTCGCGACATAACCATAACAAGCAGTATTGAATGAAGTTTAAAGTTTAGGTGTTCTATGACAGATACTCGAGAGAATTGGTCGGCACGATCAGGATTTATTATTGCAGCCATTGGCTCTGCCGTTGGTTTGGGGAATATTTGGCGCTTTCCATACGTTGCCTATGAAAATGGCGGCGGGGCATTCCTGATTCCTTATCTGATTGCGATTTTTGCAGCAGGTTTACCTTTATTATTTTTAGATTATGCAGTCGGACATAAGTTCCGCAAAGCACCACCGATGGCCTATAAAAAACTCATGAATGCAGAATCTCTGGGTTGGTGGCAGGTCATGGTGACCCTGATTATCGGGATTTATTATGCCAGCGTCCTGTCTTGGGCCGGCAGCTATATGATTTATTCCTTTGGACAGCAATGGGGCACGGATACACAAGCCTTTTTCTTCAATAGCTACCTGCAAAATGGTGAGGGCTTAACTTTCGGTTTCGTCCCTGTGCTGTTCTTTGGTCTGGTGATCGTTTGGGCAGCCGTGATGCTGATTCTTTACGGTGGGGTACGCCGTGGGGTGGAACTGGCGAATAAAATCTTCATGCCATTACTGGTAATTTTATTCACGATTCTGGTGATTCAGGCGGTACGTTTACCGGGTGCAGTCGATGGCTTAAATGCTTTCTTTACGCCAAACTGGGAAGCCATGACCAATTATAAAGTCTGGTTGGCTGCGTTTGGTCACATCTTCTTCTCACTCTCAGTGGGCTTCGGGATTATGTTGACCTATGCCTCTTACCTGAAACGTAAAACTAACCTGACCGGTTCAGGCGTTGTGGTGGCATTAGCTAACTCGTCGTTTGAAATCCTGGCAGGTATTGGGGTTTTTGCTGCGCTTGGTTTTATGGCGTTCAGTTCAGGTGCGAAAGTTGAAGATGTGGTCTCTGGTGGTATCGGTCTGGCCTTTATTGCCTTCCCGAAAATCATTTCCAGCTTAGGTGCAGGCGGTGACCTGTTCGGCTTCCTGTTCTTCGGTTCATTGACTGTAGCCGGTATTACCTCCATGGTGAGTATCCTGCAGGTGCCAATTGCGGCATTCCAAGACAAACTTGGCTGGTCGAAGAACAAGTCAGTGACCATTATTGCGGGTGGTTCAGCAGTTGTATCCACCTTGATGTTCTCGACTCATAGTGCCATTACCTTTGTCGACATCATTGACTACTTCGCTAACAACATTGGTATTGTGGGTGGTGGTCTGTTCTCGATCATTTTATTGTCCTGGTTCCGTCGTCCATTGATGAAACAGCTAGAAACACATGTGAACGAGTTTGCCAGTCTGAAACTGGGTGGCAGCTGGAAGTTCATGCTGACTGTGATCACACCGTTATCTTTATTATCAGCATTAGGTTTAACCCTGAAATCAATCATGGCAGAGGGTTACGGTGATTATCCTGCAAGTACGCTATGGATGATTGGTGGGGGCACGATTGCATTCTTTATTCTGGGTGCCATTATGTTCAGTCTAGTGAAAGATCGTCATAGTTAGGAGAACGAATATGAATACATCTGCATTGATTATGATGATTTTCTCCATGGTTTTATTATGGGGTGGTCTGGCACTGGCTGTCATGCATCTGGCAAAAAATCCAGAAGAACCAGAAGACTAAAAATCTTCACATAAACACATTGTTGCTGTAAATGAAAGTCATTATCATCTTTGGTGATAATGACTTTTTTAATGGGCAGACTTATGGGAATTGCTCCCGTTACCGATGCACAAGTCTATACCGCTTTTGCAGTGACATTTTTGGCAGGTCTGGCTACCCTCGTGGGTGGGGGATTGGTGCTGTTCTTGAAAAAACCGAATTACCGGGTTTTAGCCTTCGGACTGGCCTTTGCTGCGGGAGCAATGATCTATGTCTCGCTCACAGAAATTTTAAATAAATCTATTAGTTCTTTTAGCCTGGCTTTTGATGAAAAATCCGGTTTTGCTTATGGTACTTTTGCCTTTTTATTGGGTGTGGTACTGGTCTTATTGCTGGATCGATTCGTTCCTAATCCGCATGAAACCATTGAGGCACAATCGAAACAGGATCTGAGTCAGCCGCAATTACTAAGAACAGGACTACTGACGTTATTTGCGATTAGTGCACATAACCTGCCAGAAGGATTGGCGACTTTTTTTGCGACGCTGGAAAGTCCTGCACTGGGTGCACCATTGGCGGTTGCCATTGCGATTCATAATGTGCCTGAAGGTGTTGCGATTGCATTACCGGTTTATGGTGCAACAGGCCGTAAAGACTATGCACTTGTGGCCAGTCTGGTTTCAGGCCTTGCTGAACCTCTGGGCGCTGCGCTGGGTTATTTCATTCTGGCGCCGTATATGAGTCATACCATTTATGGCATGGTGTTTGGGATTATCGGTGGGGTGATGGTTTATCTGGCACTAGATGAACTCTTACCGACTGCAAAACGTTTTTCTAAAGGTCATGAAACCGTGTATGGTCTGGTCAGTGGGATGGCGGCACTAGCGACCAGTCTAGTGATTTTTAAATTTGTACAATAATAATCTCAAATTAAGACAATAAAAAAGGCAGCCGAAGCTACCTTCTCTTTTAGCAATATCATTTAAGCAGTTTTTTCAATCCGGCAATAGAAGAAGCCATCGCCTTGACCGGTTTTAGGTAGTAGTTGACGGCCATGGATCTGTTCAATACCCCAATCGGCTTCAATTTTGATTTCCTTAGCATCTGCATGCTTGCTAAAGAATTCGACCATTTGCTGTTCATTTTCCGCTTTAAGAATTGAACAGGTGATATAGAGCAAGGTGCCGCCGACTTTGAGTTGCTGCCACATATTTTCCAGAATCTGCTTTTGCAGCTCTACTGTCTGGGTAATATCGGTTGAATGACGTAACAGACGAATATCTGGATGGCGACGCATTACACCGATGGCTGAACATGGCGCATCCAGCACGATACAGTCCGGCTGTTCCGGTGCCTGCCAAGTGATGGCATCTGCGGCTTTAATTTCAACGTGTTCGCCTTCCAGTAACAGGCGTTCAAGATTCTCAGTGACACGCGTTAAACGCTTGGCATCCTGATCCAGCGCAATCAGTTTACGCGGCTGATATTTTTCTAGAATATGCGCCGTTTTACCACCCGGTGCTGCACAGGCATCAATAACATACTTGTCATCCAGATCTGGCAACAAGGTAGCGCAAAGCTGGGCATGTTCATCCTGTACCGAAAAACCACCGACATCAAAGCCGGGTAAGTCAGGTACCTGTATATTGGCATCCAGGACAATTCCGGCTTTGGAAACAGCACAGGCATGGGCAGGAATTTCGTGCTCTTCCAGAATTTCCAGATAGTCTTCGCGGCTAACCTGACGTTCATTTACGCGCAGGGTCAGTGGAGCAATCTGCTTTAGCTCATGACTCAATTCAGTAAGCTGTTCTGGCCAGTCTTTTTTCAGACGTTTAAAGAGCCAGCTTGGCAGGCCATGAGCCTGATCCAGTGCTGCTTGAAATTCCGATGTTTCACGTGAAACACGGCGCAGAATGGCATTCACTACGCCACTTAAAGCCTGATAACCAAGTTGCTTTACTGCAGTCACGGTTTCAGAAATGGCAGCGTGTGGCGCGATTCGGGTTTCCAGTAACTGGTATAGGCCGACATAAAGACAGGTTTCGACCGTATCATTATTTAAAGGCTTCACTAGCAGAGGCAAAGTAATACTTTTAAGTGCATACCATTGACGCAAAGTACCCAAAACCAGTTCATGGAACAGGGCACGGTCACGGTCGGCCACTTTCTTTAAATGCAGCGGCAAGATACTGGCCAGAGATTGTCCTTGCTGTACAGCAAGTAAGGTACGAATCACTTGGGCACGCAAGTTAAGGTGAGATGTGCCTGATTCAGAATGACTCATGCCAATAATTGTCCTACATGTAATTTTTGGGTCTGGTTAATTTGTACCGGATTGAGCGGTTTGCCGCCCGGCCATTGCAGTGAAGTGAGACAAACTGCTTTCTCATCACCACAGGCCACATGCACACCCTGTTTATCAATTGCCAGAATCGTGCCGGCGGCATGACAGTGTGCATTTTTTTCTGAGAGTACCGAACCCCAAACCCGCAGGTTGTTATTTTCATCTAGAGGAATAAAAGCGACTGGCCAAGGATTAAAGGCACGGATATTACGGTCAATATTAGAGGCAGTACAGCTCCAGTCAATTCGGGCTTCTGCCTTAGACAGCTTATGAGCATAGACGGTAAGTTCTTCGTCCTGCACTTCCCGGGCAGCTAAATACTGTTGTAATTTTTCTTCAGATTCCAGTACCGCTACAATTGCTTCAGCACCTTGAGCAGCTAGTTTATCATGCAGGCTGGCTGAGGTATCTTCTGCAGTGATAGGACATAAGGTTTTATACATCATGTCACCGGTATCCAGCCCGGCAGCCATTTTCATAATGGTTACGCCAGTTTCGTGATCACCCGTCGCAATTGCACGTTGGATCGGCGCAGCACCGCGCCAGCGTGGCAGCAGTGAACCATGAATATTCAGGCAACCATATTTAGGCGTATCCAGAACCACTTGCGGCAAAATCAGACCATAGGCAGCTACAACCATCACATCAGCATCCAAGGCTTTTAACTCAGCCTGAGCTGCCAGACCTTCTTCTGTTGAAGACTTGAAATGAAGTGGCTGATATACCGGAATATCATGTTCAAGCGCCAGCTGTTTCACAGCAGAAGCGGTAAGTTTCTGACCACGGCCTGCTTTACGGTCCGGCTGGGTATAGACCGC
>NZ_DFDO01000020.1:0-22748 GCF_002367915.1 Acinetobacter sp. UBA3025 | reverse complement strand
AAAAGCCCCAACATCCTGTTGAGACTTTTCTGGATTTGCTTCTCAGATCTGACTCCTGTCTGAACTGTCAACGTCCTGTTACTCTGCGCTTTTTATTGTTGTTGTATCGCTTTGCAGACTTCCTGTCTGTCTATGAATCAAACTATAGCCTTGAACTGAAAGTGAGAATAGCCGACAAATTCTGCGCTGCCTGTAGGCTAAAGCGCACATCGCTGTCGTCCTCAGGCACTGACATACTGGATCAGCTTATCCACGACATCTCTAAGTGTTTTATTGTCGAATTCATTTCCTTCAAAGCTGTAGTCTTTATTGCGACTAAAAATGTCCCGCAGCTCTACAATCGCATTGGTATCCACCATGCCAAGCTGAGTGCCGACCTGACGGATCTGATCAATGGAACGTGAGCCGTTGGTGACGCCATAACCGATATAAGCTGCCGGTTTGCCTTGCCATTCCTTGGCTAGATAATCCAGCGCATTCTTTAATGCTGGGCTATAGCCATGGTTATATTCAGGACTGATAAAAATAAATGCATCCGCAAGAGCAATAAAGTCGGCCCATTCCTGCTGTTTCGGTTGATCATAAATACCGGTCAATGGGGGATGAGAACCAGCAAAAAGCGGAAGATCCCATTCTTTTAAGTCGACAAGTTCGGTTTCAAGCGTGCTAAAACCATATTTTTTAATTTCCTGTAGTACCCAATGTGCGACCTTAATTGCTGTACGTCCTTCACGCACACTGCCAACCACAATATAAATTTTCATATCTTTCCCTTTCTTATCGCATGCTCATCAAATTAAATTAATCAGATTTCTGAACAGAGACTAGAGAGGATTTGTATCCAGAAACTAAAAAAGCTCCCGAAGGAGCTCTTTTAAATCATGTGATTAGCCGATATTACATCAGCTTCACGCCTTGCTGGCCAGCTGGAGTAACTTTGAAGATTTCGACTTCAAAGGTGATATTTTTACCTGCAAGCGGATGGTTAAAGTCCACCTCGGTAATGTCATCATTTACGGATCTTACCACGCCATACAAAGTCGATTTGGCCTTATCTTCAAACTCGATCATGTGACCTTCAATCGGGCGTTCGCCGAATTTCACCGTATCAAATTTTTGGACATTTTCAGGATTCCACGGACCAAAAGCATCTTCGGGCGGAAGGCTGACAGTACGACGGTCACCAGCACGCAAGCCTATTAAAGCTTTTTCAAAACCTGGTAATAGGTTGCCATCACCAATGGTCAGGCTTACCGGTTCTTCACGACTACGGGTATTGTCAATTTCTACGCCACTTTCGATCGCGACAGAAAAATGAAGCTCGACTTTAGAGCTGTCTTCAACACGAGTTTCCTCGTTAGGATTAATAAAATCAGTCATGTTGCGCCTGTGCACGTTGAATTCGGTGTTTTTCCAGGAAAAATGTATCAATCAGCAGCAGAATCGTACCTAAAGTAATGGCACTATCCGCAATATTAAAAGCAGGGAAGTGACTGTTCTGATAATAGACATGAATAAAGTCGACCACATAACCTAAAGAAATGCGATCAATCAGGTTACCAATAGCACCACCCAGAATCAGGGCAACTGCTAGAGGCAAGACTTTCATGCTCTTTGGCATACGCATCAGCCAGAACACGAAAACCACAGACACTAAACCTGCAAGAGAGGTAAAGAAATAGCGTTGCCAGCCACCAGCATCGGACAAGAAACTAAAGGCAGCGCCATAGTTATGTAATAGTGTCCAATTTAAAAAGGGCAGGACGGGCACCGGATCTGCATATTCAAGATGTGTTACCGCAATCCATTTGGTCCATTGATCTAGAATGATCGCCAGAATAGCCAGTCCGATCCACCACAAATTGTGAGAATAGAACTGGAACAGACCCTTTTTCTGCTGTGGGTTAGGCATATTTTCTCTCTTCACCTTGGCCGCTCGGGAGGTTAATGATACAACGACCGCATAGTCCTGGATGTGAAGCATGTGTATTCACATCAGGAAGCACATGCCAGCAGCGTACACATTTCTCGCCATCTGCCGCAGATACTTTTACGCGTAGGCCTTCAAGTTCAGCGTCATTGCCTTGAGCAGCATCAAACGGATTCACGATTACCTGAGAAGTGATCAGAACGAAACGCAGCTCATCACCCAGACGGTCTAGAACAGCTTTCAGTTCATCATTGGCCCACAGCTCAACTTTGGCAGACAGGTTTGAACCCACCAGTTTCTCGTTACGGGCATTTTCAATGTGCTTGTTGACCGCAGATTTCACTGCAATCAGGGTTTGCCAGTCTGCTTCAGACAACAGGTTTGCCTGTGCTGAAACTGGAATATCGTACCATTCAGCAGTGAACACATATTTCTCGCTTTGACCTGGAATTAGTGGCCATGCTTCTTGAGCGGTGAAGCTCAGGATTGGTGCCATCCAGCGTACAAAGGCTTGTACCAGATGATATAGCGCAGTCTGCGCAGAATGACGTGCCTGCGAGTCTGCTTTAGTGGTGTACTGACGGTCTTTGATGATGTCTAAGTAGAAACCACCGAGGTCGTTAATACAGAAGTTGGTCAAGGCATTGGTCACGATATGGAAGTTCATATCTTCATATGCTTTCTTGATGGTTTCCTGTACATCATTCGCGCGTTGCAGGATGTATTGATCCAGTGCAATCAGTTGATCTACAGGTAGAGCATCAGTTGCCGGGTTGAAGCCATTCAGGTTTGCCAACAAGAAACGCAGGGTATTACGGATACGACGATAACCATCTGACGCACGGTTAAAGATTTCTTTACCTGCGGTCATTTCATAACGGTAATCTGCTGAAGCAATCCAGAAACGTAAACCGTCTGCCCCCATATCTTTAATGATGTCTTGTGGGGTAATAATGTTACCCAATGATTTTGACATCTTGCGGCCTTTCTCATCCACCACGAAGCCGTGCGTCAGCAAGCCTTTATATGGTGCGCGTTCGTTGATGGCAATCGAGGTTAACAATGAAGACTGGAACCAGCCACGGTGCTGGTCAGAACCTTCAAGATATAAATCAGCCGGATCGGTCAATTCTTCACGGTCACGCAGCACTGCATAGTGGGTTGTACCAGAGTCAAACCATACATCTAAGGTATCGCGAACCGCGTTGTACTGCTCAGCATCATCACCGATGAAGTCTTTGGCTTCACGGTTATACCAGGCATCAATACCTTCCTGTTCGATCAGTTTCGCGACTTCTTCGATCAGTTCAGGTGTACGAGGATGCAGTTCATTGGTGTCTTTATGCACGAAGAATGGAATTGGTACACCCCAGGTACGTTGACGTGAGATACACCAGTCCGGACGGCCTTCGATCATCGCCTGGATACGGTTTTTACCCCAATCCGGTACAAAGCTGATGTCATTTTCAATGGCATTCAACGCACCCTGACGCAGACCTTTTTCATCCATGCTAATGAACCATTGTGGGGTCGCACGGAAGATAATCGGAGTTTTATGACGCCAGCAGTGCGGGTAGCTATGCTTGATAGGCTTATGTGCCCATAGCTTGTTAGCTTCGCCAAGTGCCGCAATAATTTGGGGATTGGCCTTGTAGATGTGCTCGCCTGCAAATAGTGGTGAAGTCGGTAAATACACACCATTACCGCCCACTGGATTATCTACTTTCAGGTTATACAGCAGACCAACTTTATAGTCGTCCACACCATGGCCAGGCGCAGTATGTACAGCACCGGTACCGCTGGTTGCGATGACGTGTTCACCCAGAATCACTGGCACTTGACGCTCAGCAATTAGAGGATGTTGCAGTACCAGATTCTCAAGTTTCGCACCGGTAAAATCAGCAATCACTTCAACCGCATTAAAGCCATAACGCTCAGTTGCAGATTCAACCAGATCTTTAGCCAGAATAAAGTTTTGTGCAGCTTTATCTTCAGCACGTGCTTTAACCAGTTGGTATTCAATTTCAGCATGCAGTGCAACCGCCTGGTTCGCAGGAAGTGTCCAAGGCGTTGTGGTCCAGATCACGATATCAGTTGAGTCTTTAACTTCAACACCTAAACGTGCAGACAGATCCGCCAGATCAACCACGGTGAAACCCACGTCGATTGCATCTGATTTTTTATCTTCATATTCAACTTCAGCTTCAGCCAGTGCTGAACCACAGTCCAAGCACCAGTTCACCGGTTTAAGACCTGGCTGGATATGGCCATTTTTCGCGATTTCACCGAGTGAACGCACGATGTTGGCTTCCTGCTTGAAGTTCATGGTGAGGTAAGGATTGCTCCAGTCGCCAAACACACCCATACGGATGAAGTCTTTTTTCTGTAGCTCAACCTGGCTCAATGCATATTCGCGGCAAGCTTTACGGAAAGTAGGTGCATCCACTTTAACACCGACCTTACCGACTTTGTCTTCAACTTTGAGTTCAATTGGAAGACCGTGACAATCCCAGCCTGGCACATAAGGCGCATCAAAGCCGTCCATGATGCGGCTTTTAATGATGATATCTTTTAGTACCTTGTTGACTGCATGACCTAGGTGAATCTGGCCATTGGCATATGGAGGGCCGTCATGAAGCACGTATTTTTTCTTGCCAATTCGCGATGCACGAATCTGCTGATAAATGTCATCGGCATACCACTCTTCTAACCATTTCGCTTCACGTACTGCCAGATTTGCTTTCATTGCAAAGTCAGTACCTGGGAGGTTCAGCGTGGCTTTATAATCCACTGCATTTTCAGGAGTTTGCTTATCGCTCATGCAAGTTGTCTTCCAATTTAATCAGTCATTAGACTGACACGTTTTACAATAAAAATACGGGACATTAAAAGGGAAATGTGGGGTGTTTTCGACGAAACTCAAGCAGTTTCTCAACATCATCATCAATTCCGGCCTTTAACGCTTCAAGCGAAGGATAATCTTTTTCGCCATGCAGATAATTCAAGAAGGTTACCCGCATTAACAGGCCATACAGATTAGCAGAAACATCAGGAAAATGTACTTCTAATCGCCATTCCGGATGAGTCTGTTTGATCGCAGGGCGGGTACCCACATGACCGGCACCAAACAGGCTGCCCTGATCATAGCCGGCAATACCCGGCTGTTCAGGATTTTCCTGCTGAACCTTGGCGCTGAGTGATCCGGTTTCACAGACGACTTCAACCCCATAAATGCCCTGCAGGCAGGGTTTATGCCGGTTTAACCGGATATTAATGGTCGGGAAATCAATGGTACGGCCAATCTGGTCGCCGTATTGCACCCGGCCGGTAATACTATAAGGACGTCCCAGTAATTTGGCTGCCAGAGCCAGTTCGCCCGCTTGCAGGGTCTGACGGATGCGGGTAGAACTGACCCGTTCACCATCTAACGCAATAGTATGCAGGTTGGTGACCTTAAATCTGTAATCTCGCAGGAATTCACTATTGCCCTGACGGTTTTTACCAAAGTGAAAATCATCCCCCAAGACCAGATGTGCTGCATTCAGTTTATCTTTCAGAATGTCGGCAAAGGCTTCGGCACTCAGGCTTCGGAAATGATGATCAAACTTGGCGACCGCAATATAGTCCACACCTAGTTCACTTAGATATTCTACCTTTTCACGCAAAGAAGAAATACGTGGCGGTGCTTCATAACCTTTAAAAAATTCAAGCGGTTGTGGCTCGAAGATCATCACAACAGTTTTTAGTTGCTCAGCTTCTGCAACAGCTTTTAACTGTTTGATCATGGCCTGATGACCCAGATGCACGCCGTCAAAATTACCAATCGTAACGGCGGTTTTTGGCAATTCAGAATGGGACGCTAAAGCATTGAGACGGAGCAGCTGCATAGGCGAAATCAGGGAATTGAAAAATAGGAAAGGCTATATATTGCCATAATCTCAACGATTCGTCTTGTTGTTGTGTTTTTATGCAAAAAAATTATTGAAAAATCACGAAACACATTAAGAAGAAAGCGTGCCATTCAAGAATCTTCTGTGGTTATTTAAGTGAAAGATCTACAAAATAGAAATCTAAAAACCCGCTTTTCATTGCCCGGATTTTGCTTTCTAATGTCACGGTTTTCTCAGTCTCGGGTAGTTTGCATGTCAGATTCGGCACTCATTATGGCATTGGCCAGTGAATCCAAAGGTTTGTTCGAAGCAGAAGGTGCAGAAGTCCACTATAGTGGCATCGGCAAGGTGAATGCTGCTTTTAAGGCTTTTGAAGTGATTCAGAAAACTGGCTGCAAGACCCTGATTAATCTCGGCACCGCAGGCAGTTCCCATTTCAAAGCGCATGAACTGGTCGAAGTTAAGCGTTTTGTACAACGTGATATGGATGTTTCACCACTAGGATTTGAAGTTGGTATTACCCCGATGGATGATCATTTGCCAGGCGCAATTGATCTGGAACCGTTTTTTGCCCATTTACCGAAAGGAATTTGTGGAACAGGGGACAGCTTTGAAACAGGCTTGCCGAAAGTGGCTTGTCAGCTGGTGGATATGGAAGGCTATGCGCTGGCCAAGGTATGCAGAAAATTGAATGTGCGCCTAATTTCAGTTAAATATATTACTGACGGTGCAGATGATAGTGCTCATTTGGACTGGGAAGATAATCTGCTGCTAGGTGCGCAGAAATTATTGAATTTATATCAAACGTTAAAATAATAATAAAGGGTGAGAGAAGGGGTCGGCGACCATAAAATTTATGGTCGTATGCCAAATGCTTTTTGCGTTGACCTATTTTTCTTGTGTACGCGGAAGTACGCCGTACAGCATCATATGTACAGTATGCTGGATAATCCGTTGTTGCATGCTGCGGTTACGCAAGGTCTTACCTGTTACCATTTCCATCTGAGTCGCGAAATCTGCATAGTTCTGGGTCACGGCCCAGATATTCAGAATCAGCAGTTCAGGATCGATATCTTTAGAAATCTTGCCTTGTTCCTGCCAGTTTGAAATCACTTTGGCTTTACGCTTGACCAGTTTTTTCAATGGACCTTTTAAGATTTCTAAAATGTGCGGCGCACCCTGAATCACTTCCAGAGCAAATAAGCGCGAAGCTTTAGGCTGGGTACGCGATACTTCAATTTTTTGCATCAAATAATTGGTAATCGCTTCTTCAGGCTCAAGATCAGCTTCTAGCATTTGTAAAGGTGCCAGCCATTTTTGTAGAACGGTCGTTAAAACCTCTACATAGAGCGCCTCTTTATTTTCGTAATAATAGAAAATATTCGACTTATGCATTTCTGCAATTTGTGCGATCTCATCCAAACTCGCCCCATTAAAACCGTATAGGGAAAAAACATCGAGTGCAGCATTCAGCAGCTGGTTGCGTTTTTGAGTACTCTTTTTTTGTTCCATCAGCAAATATTAAAAACAATTAAAAAAGGGAATTTTTAATTGTACGTCAAATCATCAGATTTGTGCATCAAGTCAGGCGCTAATTTTATGAATAACGATGATTTATTCTTTAGATTAAAGATACAATTAGTATCGGTTTAAGGCGTAAGAATTAAAAACCAAGTTTTTGAAAAGGTTGATTATTTTTTAAGTACTAATTATTACCTTGAGGCATCATAAAGTTAAAATAAAATTAATGAATGAAGTTGAAATTTTGCCAATTGCTGAATAAATAATCAATAAGATGTAGGTTCTCTAGATTCGAAATAAAGAAATCCAGAATAAACAGCTATTCCGGATTCCCTCGCATTTCAGGTTGCCAAAACCGCATTCAGAACCTGTTGTTCAAGTTCGGCAAATTTCACATTCTTTTGTCGTGGACGTGGCAGATCAACTTTGAACTCTTTGGCAATATGGCCTTTATCTAGCAGGATAATCCGGTCAGCGAGTTGTACGGCCTCACTCACGTCGTGGGTGACCAGAATCGCGGTAAAGCCTTGTTCAGTCCATAATTTTTCAATCAGGTTCTGCATATCCAGACGGGTCAAGGCATCCAGTGCACCAAGTGGTTCATCCAGCAGTAGAATACGCGGCTTATGCGATAAGGCGCGTGCCAGGGCAGTACGCTGACGCTGACCACCAGACAGTTGTGAAGGCCAGAGCCCGGCTTTCTCTTTTAAGCCGACTTTCTCCAGCATTTGTGAAGCATTGTCATGCCGGTCTTTTGGTAGGCCGAGTTGCACATTCTGTTCGATGCTCCGCCATGGCAATAAACGCGGATCCTGAAACATCACACGGATATCATCAGCGGTAATGCCTTCACGGATATGACGCGCAGACTTGAATTTAATTTCGCCATAGCTCTGTTTTTCAAGATCGGCAATCAGACGGAGCAGGGTACTTTTACCACAGCCACTACGTCCAACAATCGCCAGAAATTCACCCGGCTGAATATGCAGGTCCAGATCTTCCAGTACCTTCACTGAGCCATAGAACTTGTGCAGCTGTTCAATAATAATTTCGGCACCCGCAACGGTATTGGGATTGATATCGGTTGCAGCAGGCTCCTGCACTGCAGTCGAATCATTGGCAAGACGCCCTAAGCTGAGATCAGTCATCACATGCTCCTCAATATTTTTTCAATTATTTTTGATAGCCAGCATGCCAGCGCAGCAGGAATCGTTCCAAGGCTACAGCCAGGACATCTGCCAGTTTACCGAGCAGGGCATACAGTAAAATACCTACCAGTACGATATCGGTTTGCAGGAATTCACGCGCGTTCATGGTCATATAACCGATACCGGACTGGGCAGAAATCGTTTCCGCCACAATCAGCAGTACCCAGACCAGACCGAGTGAAAAGCGTAGACCGACCAGAATTGAAGGCATTGCCCCTGGCAGGATGATTTCTTTATAAAGCTGCCAGCGAGTCAGACCATAGCTTTTGCCCATCTCGATCAGCTGTGGATCGACTGAACGAATGCCATGATAGGTATTGATATAGATCGGGAAAAACACACCAATGGCCACCAGAAACAGCTTGGCTGATTCATCAATCCCGAACCAGAGAATCACCAGTGGAATTAAGGCCAAAGCCGGAATATTACGGATCATCTGTAAGGTGGTATCCAGCAGGGTAGAAGCTGTTTTGGATGAGCCATTGAGTAGACCCAAAATCAGCCCTAGACCACCACCCACCAATAACCCACTTAGGGCACGACCAGCACTGACTTTGACATGCGTCCACAGCTCACCACTAAGCAGCAAATTCCAGAACGCGATGACTACCGCACTTGGTGCAGGCAAAATGTGGCTTTCCAGCAAACCGGTACTTGACGCGATTTGCCAGAGTAGAATTAATCCGACAGGAACTAACCAAGGCAGCAAACGCTGCCCAAGCTGTGTTCCACGTGAAACCTTTTTTTCTGCGAGGGTTTCAACTGAAACGACTTTCGACATTAAGCTGGCTCCTGAACACTCTCAGCCTTCTTGTTCTCATCTGGAGTGTAGTTATTTGCCACAATCTCACCGAATGGACCAGTCAGGTTTGGCTGAGCCAGTTTTTGTTGAGTTTCTAATGGAAGCAATGGGAATACCAGTTCCGCAAAACGGATGGATTCTTCCAGATGTGGGTAGCCTGAGAAAATGAAGGTATCGATACCTAGATCAGCATATTCCTGAATACGTGCTGCGACAGTTTCTGGATCACCTACAAGCGCTGTACCTGCACCACCACGTACCAGACCTACACCTGCCCACAGGTTCGGAGACACTTCGAGTTTGCTACGGTCGCCATTGTGCAGCTCAGCCATACGACGTTGGCCGACAGAGTCCATTTGCTTGAATTTCGCTTGTGCAGCAGCAATGGTGGCATCATCCACATACTGGATGAGCTCGTCTGCTGCTCTCCATGCTTCTTCATTGGTTTCACGCACGATCACATGCAGACGGATACCGTAGCTCAGCTTGCGACCTTTCGCTTCAGCTTTGGCACGGACATTTTCAATTTTTTCTTTGACTGCTGCAGGCGGTTCACCCCAAGTCAGGTAAGTGTCGACCTGATCAGTGGCCAGTTCAACGGCTGCATCTGAAGAACCACCGAACCAGAGTGGTGGATATGGTTTTTGGACTGGTGGATAAAGCAGTTTGGCCTCGTCCACACTTAAGCGTTCACCATGGAAAGTGAAGCTTTCGCCTGTATGTGAACGGGTCAGGATTTCACGCCAGATGGTAGTGTATTCAGCCGCAGTCTTGTAGCGTGTTGCATGATTTTCATAAACGCCGTCACCTTTTAGTTCTTGCTCATCACCACCCGTCACCAAGTTCAGCAATACACGACCACCAGACAGACGGTCAAAAGTTGCAGCCATACGTGCAGTCAGGGCAGGCGTAGTAACACCTGGACGCAGCGCGACGAGGAATTTCAGTTTTTTAGTGGCATCAATCAGGCTGGCTGCAGTTAACCATGGATCTTCACATGAACGGCCAGTCGGGATTAATACACCTTCATAACCAAGATTATCGACCGCAACCGCAATCTGCTTCATATAGGCATGATCGACCTGGCGTGCACCTTTGCTGGTACCTAAGTAGCGGCTGTCGCCATGAGTGGGGATAAACCAGAAAATTTTCATGTAATATTCCTTAAATTAAATGATCTTGTTTGCTCATCAATGTGTGGCCGCTGGCGACCAGATCTGTTGCTGGACGCTGATGGTTTTGGGAATCAGTTGAACCTGCTGGAAGAGATCGGCAATATTCTGTTGGGCTTTGATCACTTCCGTCGTTAATGGTTGTACCGGCGAAGGTTTAAGACGACGCTCAAATGCAATCTTCGCTACATCCGGTTTCAGACCGGTACTTTTCTGATAAATATCTAGGGCTACAGCCTGGTTTTTAAGAATCCACTGGTCAGATGCATTTAAAGCCTGGATAAACTTGCCGGGACTATCCGGATGCTTCTGAATAAATTCGGGGTTGCCGATGTAAAAGGAATAGGTTTGCGGAAAATCACTGGATTCAATCAGTACCTTAACCTGGCTGTCGAACTCGGCTGCACCCAGGAAGGGATCCCAGATTGCCCAGGCATCAATGGCTTTTTTATCAAAAGCAGCACGTGCATCCGCAGGAGGAAGCCAGACGGCGTAAATCTCTGACCAGCTTAAGCCGGCTTTTTTCAGGGTTTTGGCCAGAAGTTCATGCGCGCTCGAACCTTTCTGAACCGCAATCCGCTTTCCTTTCAACTGTTGAATGTTTTGAATAGCACTGTCTTTCGGCAAGACCACAGCTAAAGAATTCCCCGCCACTTTTTCAAAAGCCACATAGCTCAGGGCTTTATCTGCCGCCTGTGCAAAAATAGGTGGGGTATTTCCCACATAGCCATAATCCACTGCCCCGACTGCCAGTGCTTCCAGCATTTGTGGGCCTGCCGGAAACTCTTTCCATTCAATTTTGGCATTGGGAAATTGTTGTTCTAATAGCTTTTCATCGCGTGCCACTAGCAGATTTAAGGCTGATTTTTGAAAGCCAATTGCAATGCTTTGTACCTGTTGTGCTGCTTTGGTGTCTGCAGCAGTCGTTTGTTGTGGTTCCTGTTTCTGGCAGCCAGTCAGACTAAAGCTCAATAGCGCTAAGCTGATATAAGAAACTGTTTTTATATGACTCATCTTTATTCTCGAATTATTCTGCTGTTATTTAATAATTGCTGCATCAATATTCAGCTTTTGTGGAATCAGTTGCTGGCCATAGAAGGCATCAGCCACTTGTTGTTGTTTTTGTGCCACTTCGGGAGTGAGTGGTTTTACCCCAAAGCCCATGCGTGAAATAGACGTTTTCAATACATCAAATGCCAGACCTGTTGGTTTTTCCAGAAGTTTGGCTGCTTCATCCTGATGAGCAGAGACCCACTCAGTGGTCAGATTGAGTTCATTCACGACAGCTTCAATAATTTGTGGGTTGGCTTCAGCAAACTTGCGATCTGCCAGATAGAACTGATGGTTACTGACGATGTTCTCCCCCGTGGCGATGACACGCGCACCAATCTGATTTTCTGCTGCAGCGAAGAATGGGTCCCAGATCACCCAGGCATCGACAGCACCGCGTTCAAAAGCGGCACGGGCATCAGAAGGTGGCAGGTAAACTACTTCGATATCGCTGAGTTTCAGATTATTGGCTTCAAGGACTTTAAGTAGTAAGTAATGAACATTTGAGCCTTTATTTAAGGCAACACGTTTGCCTTTCAGATCCTGTACAGATTGAATTTTCGAGTCTTTTTGTACGATTAGCGCTTCAGCTTTCGGTGCTTCAGGCTGATTGGCCACATAGACCAGATTTGAATTCGCTGCTTGAGCAAAAATCGGTGGCGCTTCACCAGCTTCACCAAAAGATACGCTGCCGACATTCAAGCCTTCAAGCAACTGAGGACCAGCCGGGAATTCAACCCATTTCACATTCACGCCTTTTTCTTTTAATGACGTTTCTAAGGTGCCACGTTCTTTTAAGATCGGCAGTACGCCATATTTCTGGAAACCAATATTCAGGGTCACGGCTTCTTGTTTCTTGTCACAGCCAGAAAGCATCATCACGCCAGCCACCGCAGCACTGAGAACCGCAGTTTTTGTGAATAATTGAATGTGTGATTGGCGCATGAATCAGAACTCCTGAAAATTTAGAAATGTGAAATGAAGAACTTAGGCATACGCTAAAGCTTTTTACTTTTCTAAAAAAATAACTATTCAGGAATTTCTAATGAATAAAAAAGATAAATAAAAAAGTGCAAAACTTATGCAGGAAAGTGATTTACATATTAATTTAGGAAGAAAGAGTAATTAATATAAGATAATGAAATATAAAATTATTTATTCTAAATAAAGTGGCCAGATATGCTTATTAGAAAATCAGCAATAAGATTTTTATACTGAATGCAGGTTTTATGAATATCGTTATCTAAAATAAAAATATGAGAGCGCATAAAAAAAGTCACTTTAAAGTGACTTTTTACAGACAATTGAATTGCGCTGATAATTATAAAAAGCCTGTCGGGCATCAGGCAAATCATCTACTGATGCCGGTTCAAAGCCCTGTTCCAGAAACCAGTGTGCAGTACGGGTGGTTAGAATAAACAGTTGCTGAATACCCAGACTTTTGGCCTTATCTTCCAGATAATGCAGAATCTGGCTACCGCGGTTAGATTGACGGTAACTTGGATCTACTGCAACGCAGGCGATTTCTGCAGAACGCAGTTCATTGCCCGTAGTTGGAATCGGATACAGGGCAGCACAGGCCAGAATCATGCCATCACGCTCAATTACGGCGAACTGGTCAATTTCATTTTCCAGACGCTCCCGCGAACGGTAAACCAGAATACCTTCTTCTTCCAAGGGGCGGAGCAAACGGATCAAGCCACCGACATCTTGAATGTCGGCCATACGCACTTCTTCATAATGCGCATCGGTGATCATGGTGCCAGAACCATCCCGGGTGAACAGTTCTTCCAGCAAGGCGCCGTCATAGGTATACGAAATTAGGTGAACGCGATTGACGCCATTTCGGGACGCTTCCTGAGCGGCCTTGAGCTGGAGCCGAATTTCAATATCCTGTTCATCAGAAAGAATATAGTCATCCAGTTGATGTGGGGTTACTTCACGTTTTAACTGGCCCTTACTATCGAGCAGACCATGCTGTCGACCCAAGATAATCAGTTTATCGGCTTTAAGACGAGTCGCAGTTTTGGTTGCGACTTCCTCAGCTAGAAGGTTAAAAACTTCACCTGTGGTTGAATAGCCGGTCGGACCGAGAATCACAATATTATGATTGTCCAGATGACGTTGAATCGCATCGGTATCAATGGCCCGAACTTCACCAGTTAACTGAAAATCGACCCCGTCACGGATGCCATAAGGTTTGGCTGTCACAAAATTTCCTGAAACGGCATCAATGCGCGCACCATACATAGGTGAGTTGGCCAGTCCCATCGACAGTAAGGCCTCAATCTGTAAACGGATCGATCCTACTGCATTCAGTACACAACTTAAGGATTCACGAGTCGTCACCCGACGCTGCTGGTGGAAAGGGGTCTCGAAGCCACTCGCAGCCAGATTCTGGTTAATCTGTGGACGCGCGCCGTGCACCAGAATCAAACGGATTCCTAAAGAATTGAGCAGGGCAATATCATGAATGATGTGCTGAAAGTTATCATGCGATACCGCTTCACCATCAAACATGATCACAAAGGTTTTATTGCGATGAGCATTGATATAAGGCGCAGAATGGCGAAACCAGTGCACGTATTGCAAGGTGTTGCTCGGTGAGGTTTCTGCTGCAGTCATAGCTGTGCCTATTTCAACATTTAAAGATCTAGCTTTGATTCTAATGAAAAAATACTGAAGTGGAAGTACAGATATAAAAAAACACCTGAAGCGAGCTTCAGGTGTCTGCTAGAAGAGCAGAAAAGGGAATGATTAGTTGATGATTCGAACAATCTTGTCGTTACGATCGTTGACTAGTACATAGTCACCATTGATTTTGTACCATTGCTGGTTTTTACCTGCTTTCGGCAAACGGCGTGTTTCATAGCCACTGACTTCAAAGCGACGGTTGTCATACTGGTTTGGCAGTTTTTGACCTACGCGCCAGTCACGGCTTGGGTTAACCCCACGGTTGTTATAACGACGGTCATCGCGGCGATCATCCCATTTTTTCGCATCTTTATGATCCCAGTGTGGTAATGGTTTATGCGGTGCATAACGTGGATCATGATGCTGCGGTGCTGCCATTGCAGAAGTAGCAACCAGCGCACTAAGAGATAAGGCAATTGTAGTTAAAACTTTTTTCATGGCTCTCACCTAAAAATCTGTACATGTTTTTGATGAGATTAAATTAGCGAATAAGTGGATAGAAAGCGTGAGGCCAGTTTAGGGGAATTGTTAAGTGCATGAAGGAATTTAGGAGATTAGCCACGATTAAAAGGAAAGCTCTAAAATAAGAAAAAGCCTAAAAAGGCTCCTCCGAAAAATCAAAAAGCCCAAACGAGGTTGGGCTTTGCATCAGGTTCTGAATCAGTCTCCGATGATCCGGACAATACTGTTATTTTCAGAGTTCACCAGAATGTAGTCATTGTTGACCTTGTACCATTGCTGCTTACGGTCTGGTTTAGGCAGTTTATGATCCTTATATTCGACCTTGTAGCCATTACTGCGATAATGCTGCGGCATGACATAGCCAGGCTGCCAGCGTAACTGTTGCAGACGTTTAACACCACGTTCTTCACGCATACGACGTTTATCATACTGGTCTTGGTGATCGTCATGGAACTCACGCGCTTTCTTGGCCTGATGATGACCCGGACCCCGTTCCATACGCTGTTCATCATTGAAATGAGGGGCAGCGTTTGCAACATTTGCCAGCATGAATGCACTGCAGGACATCGCCAATGCTACCAGAACCTTTTTCATGTTGAACCCTCATTCAATTGTTCATTTTCTACAGTAACTAATGTATGGAAAAATTGCAGAGAAACTGTGAAGAACTGGCTGAAGTTTTATATCAATTACAGAGAAATTATGATTATGCCATGCTTTTACATAAGCTTAGGATGCACTTCAGTCAGTTGACCAGTTATGCCCAGCCCCATTGGCATTTCAGCAAAACCGGGATCAAGATGCAAGCGCAATGTCTTGAATTGTGTATCAAAACCGTCTCAAATTAGTGGAAAAAATATTCTTTTTAAACACCGGATCTTGATTTGGTCATTGCAATTTTTCAATTCCACTGTTCCGTTAAACCCTGTAAGGACTGAATGGCTTCAGCCACAGACTCTGCCTCGACTGCATCTTCTAAAGCCAAAATCAGGGCAGTTGATAACTGCAAGTTTTCAATACGACGAATAGTTTCAGTTTTACGTTTTTGGTCTGCCATTTAATTTTCCTTCGCTTTGATTTAACTTGAAAAGCATTATAAAAATTTTATATTAATTTGGAAAACCGAATAATTTTATATTATTGATTTGTTAAAACGATTTATGTCTGTTTTTTAAAGAATTTAAGGATAAAAAAAGAGCATCATCTGTAAATGTGCTCTTTCGGGATCTAATGAACGATCTTAATAGGCATAGTTCAGATCAGTATAGTCACTTAGGGATTTCTGTACATGTGCCTGAATAAAAGTACGCACATCTTCTGCTGTCATTGCTTTGCCCTGATTGCTGATCACATGTTCAATTTCAGGCTGACCTTCGATCTTGATGCGATAGACAAAGTGTTTCGCTACCTGATAACGATCGTCCAGCTTTTCGATACCCGTCACATAATGATAGGAATGTTCAAAATTCAGATCGGTATGGGAAAAGACAAATTGGTCAAACAGTTTTAGTTTTTGACCATTTTCGAGTGCCTGAATGTCGTCGACAATGCTGGCATCAAACTTCATGCCGTATTTTTCAGAGATCGGCTGCTGATCGACCAGCAGAGAGACCATGCCATCTTCCAAAGTCGTCACGGTGATGTTGTTTAAGTCAGTCATGTTGCACTCAAATAAAAATCTGTTGGCGCTAGTATAGGGGAATTTGCAACGAACTGAATAAAGACAGTATTGTAGAAATAAGAAAGGTCTGGCTGATTCAGTCTGAAATCTGGATGAATTGGGCAGAAGAATAAGCCAGCTTTCAAATGGGTCTTATCTTTATAGAGTTTAAAAAAAACAAAAAGCCAATGCGGACATTAGCTTTTAAATAGGTGTCAATTAAAGATTAGTCCTGCGCATCAATACTTTGACCGTTCATATGCAAGCTATCTTCACCCATCAGGTACAGATAGGCTGGCATAATGGAATCCGGTGTCGGTAAGGTTTTCGGATCTTCATTCGGATAAGCCTTGGCACGCATTGCGGTACGTGTAGCACCCGGATTGATACAGTTAAAGCGGATATTCGAATTGACCCGTTCTTTGGCAAATAACTGGCTCACTGCTTCAATGGCAATTTTTGAAACTGAATAAGCGCCCCAGCATTCCCGAGCTTCACGCCCTACACCGGAACTGGCAAAGACCACAGAAGCGTGTTTGGATTTTTCCAGCAGGGGTAACAGGGCTTGGGTAATCACAAAAGGCGCACGAAGGTTAACCGCCATGACATCATCCCAGACATTAACCGGATAATCTGCCAGTGGTACTCGCTCGCCTAAAATACCGGCATTATGCAAAATCCCGTCTAAACGGCCAAACTGGCGATCGAGCGTGTCGAGCAATAATTCATAATCACGTTCAGAGGCACTAGATAACTGTAATGGGAGAATGGCAGGTTGCGGCGCACCCAAGCTTTCAATCTCATCATAGATAACTTCAAGCTTGTTTAAGGTACGCCCGTGCAGAACTACAGTTGCTCCATGCAGAGCATAGCTGATTGCTGCTGCACGACCAATGCCATCGCCCGCACCCGTGATCAGGATGATACGATCTTTTAACAGATCGGGGCGAGGTTGATATTCTGAATGCTTCATTATCTACCTCCTCATTATTATTGTTAAGTGTCTTCAGTAGTTTCAGGAATCAAGACAGGACACTTGGCTCGTTCAAGACCAGTTTTTGAATGTGCTGATGTAACTCATTCACTGTATTCACTATATAGTCGGCTTGCCAAGCTGTTAAGTCATCTTTGTATTGCAGTGGTAAATAACCGTATGCTGCCAGTATGGTATACATCTTGGCATTGCGGCCTGCATCAATATCACGTGGATGGTCCCCGACATAGATGCAGTCCTCTGCAGCCAGCTGTAACTGCTGAGCAGCCAGATACATCGGCTCCGGATCTGGCTTGGTTCGAGTCACATCTTCCGGACAGACCAGTACGGCACAGCGCTCGGTCAAGTTTAAAGCTTTGAGTAAAGCTTCGCTCAACCAGCGCGGTTTATTGGTCACGATTCCCCAAGGGATATCATTTTCCTCTAATTCTTCAAGTAAAGGATACATTCCGCTGAACAGATCTGTATCTACTGCAATATCTGCACCATACATATCCAGAAAACGCTGGCGATGGTCCAAGAAAACCGGGTCTTCCAGTTGCAGTTCTGGATAGACCAGCTTGACCATGGCTCGAGCGCCTTCTGAAACCTGGGTGCGGATCAGATCAGCTTCCACCACGTCACGGCCAGCTTCGCGGCACATATGCTGGATAATCCGGATAAAGTCAGCCGCGGTATCAATTAAAGTACCATCGAGGTCGAATAGAACAGCCTTCATTGGGTGGCCTCTTGCGCGCTTTCTTTAACGGTATACACCATATAGTTTACATCGACATTCGGTGCCAGCCAGTAACGCTTGGTCAGCGGGTTATAATGCAGACCAGTCATATCTTTCAGTTTTAAACCGGCATTGCGGATGTCATGTGCCAGTTCAGACGGCTTGATGAATTTACTGTAATCATGTGTACCTTTGGCCAGCATACGCAGGATATATTCTGCACCGATGATCGCAAACAGATAAGATTTTGGATTACGGTTAATGGTCGAGAAGAAGACATGGCCACCCGGTTTGGCCAGTTTATAACAGGCCTGAATAATAGAGGCTGGATCAGGTACATGTTCCAGCATTTCCATACAGGTCACGACATCGTATTGACCGGCTTGTTCTTCTGCGAGTTGCTCTACTGGAATCTGACGGTATTCAATATTGCTGACACCTTCCTGCTCGGCATGGATGCGTGCCACATTCAGTGGCGCTTCGCCCATATCAATGCCCAGCACCTGAGCACCACGGCGCGCCATGCTTTCTGACAGGATTCCACCGCCACAGCCTACATCCAGCACTTTCTTGCCGCTCAAGCCACCAGCATGTTCATCAATCCAGTTGAGACGCAGGGGATTAATCATATGCAATGGGCGGAACTCGGAATGCTGATCCCACCATATAGCTGCAAATGCTTCAAACTTGGCAATTTCTTGTGGATCAACATTCAATTGCGACATCGGTGTCACCTCAATCAGTCGTGATTATTTAAAATTTAAGTTCGCCCAGAGGCGGTATAAACAGATTTAACTTCTTGTAAATCAGTACACTTGTTTAGTGTAGCGATTCTGAAAAAAAAAGCGATAAAAGCTGTAAAAAAGTTCACAGAATAAAAACGAAACCGGCATAATTACTTTATAGTGAAGCCATAAATTAGACATAATGATTTAGAGGACGATAATCCCAATGAAAAAATTTATTTTAGGCACTGTAGCCGCATCTGTTTTGGCATTTTCTGGCAGTGCAATGGCCGCCAACTTTGTAGCAGGTCAAGACTATCAAGTCCTGGCGAATCCAGTAAAAGTTGAAAAGCCGGGGAAAATTGAAGTCCGTGAATTCTTCTGGTATGGCTGTGGTCACTGCTATTCTCTTGAACCACACATGCAAAGCTGGTTAAAAAAATTGCCTAAAGATGTACGTTTTGTACGTACCCCAGCCGCGATGAATCCGCTATGGGAACAGGCAGCTCGTGCGTATTATGTGTCTGAAGCTCTAGGTGTTCGTCAAAAAGCACATTTGCAGCTATTCCATGATATTCATGCGAAGAAACAGCCAATTCTGGAACAGGCTCAATTAGCCAAGTTCTATACCCGTTATGGTATTTCTGAAGCGAAATTTAATACCACTTATAAATCATTCCCGATTTCTTCAAAAATCGCACAGGCCAAAAATCTGGCTGCGACTTATCAGTTAAGCGGTGTACCAGCGGTAACTGTGAACGGTAAGTATGTAGTTCAGGGCGATGGTGCCAAAGTAGTTCAAGTGGTAAATTATCTGGTTGAGAAAGAGCGTAAAGCTAAATAACACCAGATCTGCATGAATCTAAAAACCTGCATCTATATGTGGGTTTTTTATATCAGGATAAAATTGAACTGCGAAATAGATTTCACTCAGATGAGATCTCAGGCTTGAGATAAAATTCCACGAAATAACAGTTCTAACTGCTTTAGGCTTTGGGCTTTGAAGTCATTTATCCGAGTTTGTCGCAGTTCAGGATCAGGCTGTGCCTGAAGCTGAATCCAGCCCATAGCCCAGTTTAATGCGAGAGGAACCAGAATCTGTGCCAGTGCAGTTAACTCGGCTGGAGAAGGAGATTGCTGGGTGGCTGGAATCTGTTCCAAGGTATGCCGCAAGTCTTGGGTCAGATAATGAATTTCCCGCTCAATCCCTTGTCTGAGAATATTGGAACCGCCCCAACGTTCGGCACTGACAAATGTCCAGGCTTCGGGATGAGCATCAACTGCCTGAAAAAACAGTTCGATCTTAGATGAAAGCTCATCCAGAGAAAAATCTGCAGATCCCAACTGATTCAGCACACCTTTGAGATGAATTGACACCTGATCCAGAAGTTCCAGTCCCAACTGATCCATATTCTGAAAGTGTCGATAAAATGCGGCAGGCACCAGTCCGACTTCATGAGTGATTTCGCGCAGGCTGATGCTGCTAAATGCATGGCCACGGCTGCTCAATGCCAGGGTAGCATCGAGGAGGGCCTGGCGGCTTTGGTGCTTGCGTTCTTCACGTAAAGACATAGGGATTTTCCTTCCGTAGATCTGCAGTTTAGCAAAAAACACCTGTCCATCGCAGTAGAGCAGATGGACTGAAAAATCTATACAAGCGAGGCATGCCCAGTGATTTTGTAAATGATCTGTCGTCTGTTCCAATCTTGGCGGAGGCTTCTGTTATACTGAGCCGCAATTATTTTTAGTCAACAGCAGGACCTATTATGCGTATCGACCAACGAGCATTAGATCAATTACGTGAAGTGAAAATTACCCGTAACTATACACGTTATGCGGAAGGTTCCGTATTGGTTGAATTTGGTCATACCAAAGTGCTGTGTACTGCCAGTGTGGACAGCTCTGTACCACGTTTCCTGAAAGGTCAGGGCCAAGGCTGGGTAACAGCAGAATACGGCATGCTGCCACGTTCAACACATACCCGTAGTGATCGTGAAGCTGCTCGTGGCAAACAAAGTGGCCGTACTCAGGAAATCCAGCGTTTAATCGGTCGTAGCCTACGTTCAATGGTCGATCTGAAAAAACTCGGTGAAAATACCATTACCATTGACTGTGACGTGATCCAGGCAGATGGTGGTACCCGTACTGCATCAATTACGGGTGCAGCCGTAGCATTGATTGATGCCATGAATGTATTGCTTGAGAAAAAGAAAATCAAACAGGACCCACTTAAAGGCTTGGTAGCAGCAATTTCTGTAGGTATTTTTAAAGATGAAGTCCTGCTGGATCTTTGCTATGAAGAAGATTCAAACTGTCAAACTGACTTGAATGTCGTGATGACCCAAGCAGGTGAATTTATTGAAATCCAAGGTACTGCTGAAGATAAGCCATTTACTCGTGAGCAATGCAATGACATGCTAGCCATGGCTGAAAAAGGGATTCAGGAACTGATCAAGAAACAGCAAGAAGCTTTGGGCTGGTAATATTTTCAGAGTTTACAAAACGCATCTTCGGATGCGTTTTTTTATTATAGCTACACATTGCCTGACAAAAAATGAACAGGATCTGTCTACTGTGTGACCCCTGTTTTAAGTGATGATCTTTCAACCAAATTTCATTCAGAGGGTTATAACATGAAAATATGGTTGATGGCATTTTCAGTATTTGCTGTACTGGGTTTAACTGCCTGTGACTCGAATTCTCGTGATGAAAACCGCGATGGTGCAAATATGGAACGAGGAAGTGATACCAATTAACAGAGTAGAGGCCATTCAACCTCTATGATTTATATCCTTGAGAATAAGAAAAAGGGTGCTATGGCACCCTTTTTAAATAATAAGACTTTAACCATTAAAACGCATCGATAGGTCAATAGCCTTCACATCTTTAGTCAATACGCCCATCGAAATATAATCTACGCCTGTACTCGCCACTTCACGTAAGTTATCAATGGTGATATTGCCTGAAGCTTCCAGCTTGCAACGGCCAGCCACATGTTTGACCGCATCAATCATTTGCTGCTGACTGAAATTATCCAGCATCACGATATCAGCCTCGGCTTCTAGGGCCTGATTCAGTTCATCCCAGGTTTCAACTTCCACTTCCACCGGTTTACCCGGTGCAATCTGGTGTGCCTTGGCAATCGCCTGGCGAATGCCACCAGCCGCCATAATATGATTTTCCTTAATCAAGAAAGCATCGAATAGGCCCAGACGGTGATTCTGACCACCACCGATAGCGACTGCATATTTTTGGGCAATACGTAAGCCTGGCAGCGTTTTACGGGTATCTAAGAGCTTGGTATTCAAACCTTCCAGCTCTTTGACATAGTTTGCCGTCTTGGTCGCAACTGCAGACAGCGTCTGTACAAAGTTCAGAGCAGGGCGTTCTACAGTCAGCAAGCTACGTGCAGAACCGGCCAGTTTTAGAAAAGCTTCATTGGCAGCGACATGATCGCCGTCATTTTTTAGCCAGATCACTTCTACACTCGGATCATAGGCCTGAATCAAGGCATCGACCCAAGGCTGACCAGCAAGAACCATTGTTTCACGGCTAATAATCGTGGCAGTCGCCTGTTCATCTTCAGGAGTCAGCAGGGCAGTAATGTCACCATCGCCAATATCTTCGGAGAGTGCCTGTTGAATATTGATCTGAATCGACTGTTCTAGCAAAGCCTGAGATATGCTCATGAGTATTTCCGTATCTTTTTTAGCCGTGAAAAATTGTGCGTTATCTTAACACCGTTACATTAAAATGAGCGATTTTTCATACAGCCTGCCGGGATGAATTGAGATTTGCCTATGAAAGTTTTAGCATTAAGCCGGCTGCAATCCTGATATTGCAGATTTTATTTTTGTACAGGACAGTTTTATGCAACAGGCAGCTGAGTTTCAAATCCGGGACGGGCAATTGCTTGGGGCAC
>NZ_DFDO01000317.1:0-14064 GCF_002367915.1 Acinetobacter sp. UBA3025 | reverse complement strand
TGCGCATTTTAGGCAGGAAAACAAAGACCGTCAATCAATTCCTGTAAAGAAATGAATCATTTGCTTTTTTAATATGCATCTCAGACCTAAAAATAAAAAAATCACCCATGAAGGGTGATTTTTTTAAGCTGGAAATAAAAAATTATTTCTCAACACCAGCAGGTTGACCTGCATATTTCGCATTTGCGTAGTCCCAGTTCACCAGGCTTTCTAGGAAAGTAGAGATGTATTTAGGACGAGCATTACGGTAGTCGATGTAGTAAGCGTGTTCCCAAACATCGATTGTCAACACAGCAATTTTACCGTGTGCCATTGGAGTGTCAGCATTTGAAGTTTTAAGGATAGACAGGTTACCGTTTACTTCATCAGCAACTAACCAAGCCCAACCTGAACCGAATTGAGTTGCAGCAGCAGTTGCGAACTCTTCAGCGAATTTTTCGTAAGAACCGAAAGCTTCGTCAATTTTTGCAGCCAAAGCGCCAGTTGCTTTACCGCCACCGTTTTTAGTCAAGCAGTTCCAGTAGAATGTGTGGTTCCATACTTGCGCAGCGTTGTTAAATACACCTGCTTTAGATGAATCACCAGCAGTTGCTTTGATGATTTCTTCTAGAGTTTTGCCTTCAAGCTCAGTACCAGCGATCAGGTTGTTCAGGTTAACCACATAAGTGTTGTGGTGTTTGTCGTGGTGGTATTCTAAAGTTTCTTTGCTGATGTGTGGAGCAAGAGCGTCGTAGTCGTATGGTAATGGTGGTAAAGTAATGGTTGTCATGTTTTCAATTCCTTGCATTTTGCTGGGTTTTGACAATAAGTGGCGTTATTGTAATAGATTCTTAGGCAAAAATGGGCACTGTGTATAAATAACAATACAGAATAAAGCCTGAAAATTTAAAGATAAAGCCACCAATGTACTTGCCAATCGAAATTAAATCGGATTGTTTAATTCGAAATAACTATACTCAATATTAAATTGTTCTGAAATAGCTTTAGCCAGACGTTGTACACCATATTTTTCAGTGGCGTGGTGGCCGCAGGCATAATAATGCACATCCAGTTCCTGAGCATCATAAAAAGTACGCTCACTGACTTCGCCAGAAATATAAGCATCACAGTCTTGTGCCGCCGCTTTATGAATATAATCCTGTGCACCACCGGTACAGAAACCGACTTTTTGAATCAGGCTTTTTTCGGCAGGTAAATGTAGCGCATCATAACCGAGTCTTTCTGAAACATAGGCTTTGAATCCTTCTGGCGTCATGGCCTGTTTTAAATAACCAATATTCCCAATTGGACGGCGCTCATTCGGATCAAGCTGTTCCAGGTTTTCCAGTTCCAGCAGGTCTGCAATCGCAATATTATTTCCCAGAGTTGGGTGGCTGTCTAAAGGTAAGTGATAACCGACAAGCGAAATATCATGTTGGATCAGGCTTTTAATGCGTTTACCACGCATCCCGGTAATCGGATAGGCTTCACCTTTCCAGAAATAACCATGATGTACCAGTAACAAATCAGCACCTTGTTCAATCGCAGCTTCGATTGCAGTTTGTGAGGCAGTAACCGCACATAAAATTTTATTGACTTCAGCGCGGCCTTCGATCTGTAAGCCATTCGGTGCATAGTCCTTAAATTCGGAAGATGCCAAAGTCTGATCGCACCAGCGGATAATATCGTTTAAATTCGCCATAAAATTCCTGTCAGTTGATGAACTTGCCAATTCTTATCTATATGTCCAATTGTAACTAAAGCAGCACAAATCTCTGTGGATTTTTTTGTGTTTAGTTATGTATTTGGCATTACAATAGGATACAAATTACTTAGTCATCAACGAATTAAAATATTTTAGAGGATAGCAAAGTGCGCCGCACCTTTACATGGTTACCTTGGGTGTTACTGATTTTAGTCATTATCGGTTTTTTGGGGTGGCAGCAGCTGCAGAAACCTAAATCACCGATTGCGCCGGATGGCGTAAAAATGCCTGCTGAAAAAGTAGAACCGTTGATTGATACTTCGCGTTCTGGAGGGGTTGTCTCCTATAGTGCTGCCGTGAAAGTCGCAGCACCTGCGGTGGTGAATATCTTTACCACACAAAAAGTAAAACAGCAGGCGCACCCTTTATTGACAGATCCAGTCTTCCGTGAATTTTTCGGTGATCAGTTACCAGACCAGTTTGGTCAAAGTCCAAATGAAAACAGTTTGGGTTCAGGGGTAATTGTACGTCCTGATGGTTATATCCTGACCAATAACCACGTGATTGCACAGGCAGACCAGATTGTAGTGGCTTTACATGATGGACGCCGTGCTGAAGCCAAGGTCGTGGGTACAGACCCGGATACGGATTTGGCTGTAATCAAAATCGAACTTGAACAATTACCAGTTCTGCCATTCAAGCTGAGTGGCAATGAAGTCGGTGATGTTGTTCTGGCAATTGGTAACCCGTTTGGTGTCGGTCAAACTGTGACTCAGGGGATTATTTCTGCAACAGGCCGTTCTGATCTGGGCATCAATACCTATGAAGACTTTATTCAGACAGATGCTGCGATTAACCCGGGCAACTCGGGTGGTGCATTGATTGATGTCGCCGGTAACCTGATTGGGGTCAATACAGCAATCTTCTCCCAAACAGGTGGCTCACTGGGGATTGGTTTTGCGATTCCAGCTAAAATCTGTCAACAGGTCATGAATGCAATCCTGAAAGATGGCCGTGTCGTTCGTGGCTGGCTGGGTATCAGTCTGTTGCCGACAGAACGTAATGATGTGCTGCAACCTAAGGAATCAGGTGTAGTGGTCGCTGAAGTGCTGGAAAATGGACCTGCAGCAAAAGCTGGCATCCAGCGTGGTGATAAAATCATCAAGGTGAATAATGAAGTGATTACTTCTGCCTCACATCTGATTAATTTTGTGGCTTTACAGGCACCAAACAGTACCGTTCAGATTGAAGTAGAGCGCGCTGGAAAAACCATGACACTGGATGTGGTGATTAATGAACGTAAAACGCAAAGTAGTTCTTCACAATATATTCCTTTACCAGGCCAGTAATTTTTTTCTTAAGAAAAATCCCTCCATGTGAGGGATTTTTTTATGCACGATTTATTTAATTAGATACAAAACAAAAATATTTTATGTGAATTAAATCATTTAACTTCATTGAATAAAAATCAAAAAGAGTGAAGAACAATGAGTTTTATGACTGCAGATCAGGCCAAAATTTTATCGAACGTGGCTAATTTAAATATTGAAATGTACAAGCCTCGCTTGGCTCAACTGATTGAAGACAATGCCCGACTAGGCAATACCGCTGTGCTAACGGTATTTCCCAAACATTTACCCTTGGAAGAAATTCGGGGTCTTTCGGCAGAGCTGACTGAGCTCGGTTATAACGTGCGTTTTGAGGTACAGGAATTTTATTATAGCTTTAATGTCTACTGGCTATAATTTTATCAATTGTTCAAAAATACTTTTATTCAGGCATATATCTTGCTGCGTTCATCTCATAGTTAAAATATGAGAGTGATATGTCTTTATCTATTCATCTTGCAGCACAGGCAGATGCACCTTATATGGTGCTTTCGTCCGGATTGGGCGGACATGCCAGTTTCTGGAATCCTCAAATTAGAGTTTTACAGCAGCATTTTCATGTAGTCACTTATGATCAGGAAGGCTGTCATTCAGATTCTGCGCTATTGCCCACGTCTTATTCGATCGACCATATGGCCGGCCAGATTCTGGATTTATTGATCAATGATGGCATTCGAGAGTTTCATTTCATCGGGCATGCATTGGGCGGACATATCGGCATGCAACTGGCGACCTATCAGGCTGAAAGAAAGTTTAAGCTACTCAGTCTGACCATGTTAAATGCTTGGGGAGAGCTGGATGCTCATACTCAGAAGTGTTTCGAAGCCCGGACTTCGTTATTGCTCAATAGCAGGGCAGAGGCATATGTGAGAGCACAGGCTTTATTTCTTTATCCGCCTCAGTGGATTTCAACCCATATTGATCAGTTAACCGAAGCAGAAAATAAGCAGCTCCTTGACTTTCCACCGATCCAAAATGTTCTGGCACGCCTACAAGCCGTGCAGGCTTTTAAACTGAACGCAGAACATCGTCAGGCACTCAAGGATATTCCTGTGCATTTGCTTGCTAACCAAGATGATTTTCTGGTGCCTTATCAGCGATCACAACAATTACAACAATGCCTGCCGCATAGTCACCTCAGTTTGCTTGATACAGGTGCACATGCCTCCACTGTGACCGAGACAGATCAGGTGAATCAACTGATCCTTTCATTCCTGATTTCCCTTTAGTTTGAAGATTTTTTAAAAGCCAGACCTCGTGTCTGGTTTTTTATTTTTTCTAATCAATTATTTTTGTAGCATCATCATGGTTTTTACTTCGAATTGATGCATGAACTGCAAATGCACAAATTGCTACGAGTGCACTTGAATGAAACAGTATGTGCAAAATTGACTCATAGGTAAAAATGGTTATTTTACTAAAAATTCAAAAAATAAAATATTAAGTATTTGATAAATATTAATTAAATATAGTTGGCACACGCTTTGCAATGTTTATATTGTAAATAAAATTCCTGAAGTGGAATCAGAAATTTGAATAAGTGTTAAAAATAATGAGGTGTGAAAATGAAAATAGGTGTCTTCTGTCCAATCGGAAATAATGGCTGGTTACTCTCTGAAAATGCACCGCAGTACATGCCGACTTTTGAGTTAAACAAACAAATCGTACAGCGTGCTGAGCACTATGGTTTCGATTTCGCACTTTCTATGATCAAGCTGCGTGGCTTTGGTGGCAAGACTGAATTTTGGGAACATAACCTGGAAACGTTTACCCTGATGGCAGGTCTTGCGGCTGTCACCAGCAAAATTAAAATTTTCGCAACTGCCGCAACTCTGGTGATGCCACCTGCAATTGTCGCGCGCATGGCATCAACCATTGATTCGATTTCAAATGGCCGTTTTGGTCTGAATGTCGTAACTGGCTGGCAGCCACCTGAATATACCCAAATGGGTATGTGGCCAGGTAATGACTATTTTGGCAAACGCTATGAATATCTGTCTGAATATGTACAAATTCTGCGTGAACTTTGGGCGACTGGTAAATCAGACTTTAAAGGCGAACATTTCCAGATGGAAGATTGCCGTGTTAGCCCACGTCCACAAGCCGACATGAAGATTATCTGTGCAGGTCAATCTGATGCAGGTTTAGAGTTTTCTGCACAATATGCTGACTATAACTTCGTGTTTGGTAAAGGCCTGAATACTCCAACAGCTTATGCAGAAATTAATGACCGCCTCAAAGAAAAAACAGATGTGACTGGCCGTGATGTACAGACTTATGTGCTGTTTATGGTCATTGCGGCAGAAACCGATGAAGAAGCGCAAGCCAAATGGCAGCACTATAACGATGGTGCTGATATGGAAGCGATTAACTGGCTGATGAATCAAGGCGGTAAAGATACCACTTCCGGTGCAGACACCAATATCCGTCAAATGGCTTCTAGCGTATCTCCAGTGAATATCAATATGGGAACCTTGGTGGGTTCTTATGAAAATGTGGCACGAATGTTGGATGAAATTGGCGAGATCAAGGGCACAGAAGGTGTGTTGCTGACTTTTGATGATTTTATTCAAGGGGTTGAAGATTTTGGTCAAAAAATCCAGCCACTGATGAAATGTCGTGAGCATATTGTGCTTGAAGATACAGTACCGGTTCTGGAGAAAAGCGCATGAGTGAATCTGTAGTTACTGCTGGGTTTACTGAAAAACTCGGCACAGGCAAGACCTTGAAAGCGGAACCAGAAGCAATTTGTCTTGCACCAGAACAGACTGCCCTGATTGTGATTGACATGCAGAATGCTTATACCTCGCAGGGTGGCTATCTGGATCTGGCGGGTTTTGATGTCTCAAAGACCAAACCCGTGGTCGAAAATATAAAAAAAGCAGTCGATGCTGCGCATGCGGCCGGTATTCAGGTCATCTATTTTAAAAATGGCTGGGATGCGGAATATAAGGAAGCAGGTGGTACGGATTCTCCAAATTTCCATAAATCCAATGCTTTAAAGACCATGCGCAAACAACCTGAATTGCAAGGAAAGTTATTGGCCAAAGGCGGTTGGGATTTTGAGCTGATTGATGAGTTAAAGCCACTGCCACAAGACCTGGTAATTGAAAAGCCACGTTATAGCGGTTTCTTTAATACCGCGCTGGACAGCATGTTGCGTGTCCGAGGTATTCGCAATCTGGTCTTTGTCGGGATTGCCACCAACGTTTGTGTGGAATCGACGTTACGTGATGGCTTCTTCTTGGAGTATTTCGGTGTAGCACTTGCCGATGCCTGCTATCAGGCAGGTCCAGTCGAAGCGCATGAAGCCAGTCTGTATAACATCAAGACCTTCTTTGGCTGGGTGTCAGATACTGCAAATTTTGTCGAGACTTTTCAAAAAGAAAGTGAGTCACTAAAAGAAACTAAATTAACCGTAAGCGCATAAAGAATTAAAGATCAGAATTAAGGAAAAAATAGTATGCCTAAAGAAATCATTATTCCAGCAGGAACATCGAAACCATTAGCACCTTATGTACCGGCAACCAAGGTAGACAATATTGTGTATGTATCCGGTACATTAGCTTTTGATGAAAATAATAATGTGGTGCATGTCGGTGATGCCGCAGCACAGACCCGTCATATTCTGGAAACTATCAAGCGTGTGATTGAAGAAGCGGGTGGCAGCATGGATGACGTAACGTTTAACCATGTCTTTGTCAAAGACTGGGCAGATTATGCTGCGATTAATACAGTTTATGCTGAGTATTTCCCGGGAGATAAGCCGGCACGGTATTGCGTACAGACAGGTTTGGTCAAACCTGATGCGCTGGTCGAAATTGCTTCGATTGCCCATGTATAAGCCGATCCACCTGATTCAATCTCATTACTAGATGCCCCAGGTCTGAAACTGAATATCGACTTGGGGTAGGGAGAACAGCATGAATGCCAAACTATCTAAAATCATCACAGAGACAGTTGCAGAAAATAAAGCATTAAATAAGGTTTTGGCGACTAACGCATCGGGTGACATCTTTACCCAGGTCGATCAGCAGATTTTCCGTCAGGGCATGTCTAATCTAGGTGCTGCAGTGAATGTCATTACCACGCAAGGCGATGCAGGAATGGCTGGATTTACCGCTTCGGCCGTATGTAGCGTGACGGATACACCACCAACGTTACTGGTGTGCCTGAACCGTTCTGCGTCAGTCTATGAAACCTTTAAAAAGAATCAGGTGTTGTGTGTGAATACCCTGGCATCACATCAACAAAATCTTTCCAATCTGTTTGGTGGAAAAACACCAATGGCAGAGCGTTTCAGTCAGGGGAACTGGAAAACTTTGGTGACCCAGTCGCCTGTACTTGAAGATGCCTTAGTCAGTTTTGACTGCGAGGTGGTCCAATGTTTATCCGTAGGCAGTCATGACGTGTTGTTCTGTGAGGTGAAAGCCATGTGCCAGAGTCAAGGCAATGCGCTGATGTACTTCAACCGTTCTTACTGTGAGCCACACAAAATGTGCTAATTCAATTCAATCCTAATCAAGGAGGGGAAGCCGATGCAAGAAAAAGAAACGTGGTTTCCAAAATTTAAGCCTTACCAAGGCAATCTCGATACCACACCCGTGCAAACAGATGAATATCTGCCTGCTGGAAAAAGTATTATTCTCGGGTTGCAGCATGTGTTTGCCATGTTTGGCGCAACCGTGCTGGCACCCTTATTAATGGGGTTTGATCCCAATCTCACGATTTTCATTACCGGGATTGGGACCATTTTATTTTTCCTGATCACGGGCGGTCGATTGCCTAGTTATCTGGGATCCAGCTTTGCCTTTATTGGTGCGGTCGTCGCAGTTACAGGTTATTCCGGAGTTGGTGCGAATCCTAATATCGGACTGGCGCTTGGCGGTACCATTGCTTGCGGTATTGTCTATGCCTTGATTGGTCTGCTGGTCATGAAAACCGGTACCAACTGGATTGAAAAACTGATGCCGCCAGTAGTGACAGGCGTGATTGTGATGATCATTGGTTTGAACCTGGCGCCAGTCGCAATTAAGAGTGTTTCAGCGAACCAGTTTGATTCGTGGATGGCATTAATCACCATTATCTGTATCAGTGTGATTGCTGTGTTTACCCGAGGAATGGTACGCCGTCTGTTGCTGTTATTGGGCTTGTTATCTTCCTATCTGATTTACTTCCTTTTCACAAACGTCATGGGCTTCGGATCTGCGATTGATTTTACCAAAGTCAGTGAAGCAGCATGGTTTGGTTTGCCGAATTTCCAGAGTCCGGTCTTTGAAATGAATGCCATGCTGATGATTGCACCAGTGGCAATTATCTTGGTTGCAGAAAATCTAGGGCACTTTAAGGCAGTCTCTGCGATGACCGGTAAAAACCTGTCTCCATATATGGGTCGTGGTTTCTTTGCTGATGGGGTGTGTACTTCATTGTCCGCTTCTGTCGGTGGTACGGGGATGACCACTTATGCCGAAAATATCGGTGTCATGGCAGTCACCAAAGTTTATGCAACGACTGTATTTGTCTTTGCTGGTATCTTCGCCATTTTGCTCGGACTTTCACCTAAATTCGGTGCAGTGATCAGTACCATTCCAGTGGCCTTGTTGGGTGGTGCATCGATTGTTGTATTTGGCCTGATTACGGTGGCTGGTGCGAAAATCTGGGTAGATAACCGTGTTGATTTCACCAAGAACAGTACGCTGATTATTGGTGCAGTCTGTCTGATCATGGGCACAGGCAACTATAGCTTGCAGATTGGTGGTTTTGATCTGGGTGGTATTGGTACCGCAACTTTAGCTGCAATTCTATTAAATCTATTCCTGAACCGTGGTGAAGATAAAGAATTGCCAGCCTCTGAACCAGCTGAAACCGTAACTGAGGTCGAGGCTAAGCCAGTCGCTTAATATGAGGAGCATTTTTTGAGTCATACAATTGCATTTTTAGGACTCGGGGCAATGGGCTGGCATATGGCCTCCCATTTGCCAAAACTCGGACATCAGGTTTGGGTCTGGAACCGGACTGAACAGAAAGCTGTAGCGCATGCTGAAACTTTTGCAACGCAGGCAGTGAGTATTGAGCAGGCGGTTCAGGCAGATTTTATCTTTTCCTGTTTGCCGACCAGTCAGGATGTGGAAGCATTGATTGCAGCTCATCCACCCAAACAAGGTGCAATCTGGATTGACTGTACCAGCGGGGTGCCGGAATCTGCACAGAAACTGGCGAAGTTATTGGAACAACAAGGCTGTTTTTATCTGGATGCACCGGTTTCTGGCCAAACCATTGGAGCGGAACGCGGTACTTTAACTGTTATGGTGGGTGGTAATGAACAAGCTTTTGAACAAGCCAAACCGATCATTGATGCCTTTGCTGGCCTGATTGAATATGTGGGAGAAAGCGGTTCTGGCTTTGCGGTAAAAGCTGTAAATAATACTTTAATGGCGACTCATTTATGGGCATTGGCTGAAGGGCTGACAGTACTGAAAGGACAGGGCGTTGATTTAAGCAGTGCACTGAACTGTATTAATCATTCTAGCGGTAAAAGCAGCATGTCGGAAAATATCATGGCGCAGCGTGTACTGAACCGTGAATTTAGCAAGACCTTTGCGCTGGATCTATTGCAGAAAGATATTGGCATTGCCTTGGAGCTGGTACAACAACAGCAACTAGATTTATCAGTGATGTCATTGGTGCAACAACAGTTCCAGCAGATTGCCAAGTCACAGGCCAGCCAGCTGGATTTCTCCGCTGCGGTGCAAGGCTTGGAACAACGTACGCAGATTGAATTAAGGGGTTAAAGTCTTTCTTATAAATTGCTATTTATAGAGAACCTATTAATTTTGAATTAAATCCATAACGACAGATTTAATTATCAAAAATAAGAAAATCCGGGAATTTAAAAATTCCCGGATTTTTATTTCAATTGCTTTAAATAGCCTAAGCTAATTTTAATATGACAAGCTCAAACAATTTAAATAAATATCTTAATTTTGTTGATTCGTCTCATATTCCTGAATGACTTCAAGCGCGGCACGAAACGCTTCCTGGGTTGCCGGTGCACCGCAGTAAGGCAGGCTATGCAACAACACTTCCTGAATTTCCTCAACCGTTGCGCCGTTATTTAGGGCACCTCGCACATGACCTTTTAGTTCAGTGGGACTTTTTTGCGCGGTTAGAAATGCAATGGTAATTAAAGAACGATATTTACGCGGTAAAATACCTTCACGTTGCCAGGTCGAACCCCAGGCATGTTCATTAATCCAGTCCTGTAATGGCTGGCTAAAAGGCACGGTATTTTCCTGAGCACGCTGCACAAAGCTTTCCCCCATTACTTCAGTACGGACTTTCAAGCCATTTTCATAATCTTGTTGTGACATGCTTTATCCTCAATTTTATTATTGCTTTAGCTTAACGCTTTTAAGCCAAAATACTATCGTGCAATAGTCGTAAAAAAAAGCGGCTGAAAAGCCACTTGAGATATCCAAAGTGAAGTCAAGAAATAACTTCACTTTGGAAAGCAAGATTCGATTTAGATAAGAAATTTATTTAAGGGCTGGTTGAATGTGAAGGTGCACTTTGAACTGAGGTATCAGTACCTGTTGCATCTGCTTTCGAAATATGAGGATTTTCCAGTTCCAATACTTCCTGTAAATGCAAATCGAAGACATCAGTCAACATGCTGTCATAGCGACGCGCATTATAGTGCAGTAACTTATTGGCTTCTTCTTCATTAATAAAGCCTTGTTCATGCGCATCAGCCACATGATCAGCAAAACTAAGTCCCTTAAATTGACCTTTGTTTTCAGCTTTCTTAAAGCGATCCCAAAGCTGCTCAATCTCCAATAACATGGTGAAGGTTGATTCCATACGACCATTCACATCATCTTCCGCCGTGCTATAGAAAACATGCTTTTTCAGTACCTGCCGGAAAGCGTTATCTTCCATCATGACATTTGCGACTTCCTGTTTAAGTCGGTCAGATGGTTTCGCGACAGGGCGGCCAAATGGGAAACAGATGAGTTTGACCATGCCAGCAGCAACCGCAACCGGGAAGTTCGCAAACAGGTCATAAAATGCTTCTTGAGCGGTATATAAAGATTTCTCAATTGCCAATTGTGCATGCAGACGTTCAGCTTCAGTTTTTTTGCTATGTTCAAAGAATTTTAGGATTGCCGTCGCAATAAACAAATGAGCATGGATATCAGCCAGACGACCAGAAAGCATTTCCTTGCGTTTAATATCACCTGCTAATAGGCCTAAACACATATCTGCAGTCAGGGCAAAGTTGGCACTGAGTCGGTTGATGATCTTGTAATAAGGACGGGTAAAATCAACTGCACTTTGTGGCGCAGCACTTGAACCACCGCTAAAAGCATAGGCAAAAGAGCGGGCAGTCCGGTTAAAGGTATAACCCAGATGCTTAAATAACATAATATCGAATGGATTCAGAGCGGCTTTTGGGTCTTCAGCTTGCAGAAGCTGTAATTCTTCATATAGATAAGGATGGCAACGCATTGAGCCTTGACCAAAGATCATCAATGAACGGCTCAGAATATTGGCGCCTTCGACTGTAATCGATACTGGAATGGCCTGATAGTTGAGAGCCAGGAAGTTACGAGGCCCCATTTGAATAGCACGACCGCCCACGACATCCATACCATGATTGACGATTTTACGCATGGTCTCTGTGGCATAGTATTTGGCAATCGCGGTCATAACTGCCGGCTTACCACCTTGATTCAAGCCACAAGTCACTAAATAACGGAATGCTTCCAGCATATAGGCATCACTGGCAATTTCACTATTGGCTTCCTGTACGCCTTCAAATTTACCCACTGAAATCTTGAATTGCTGACGGATTCGCGAGAACGCACTGACATTCAGATAAGTCATTTCAGCACTGGAGGTAGACAAAGCCGGTAGGGAGATACCACGACCAACCGCTAGACATTCCATCAGCATACGCCAGCCTTTACCGGCATTTTTCACGCCACCAATGATCCAGTCTAAAGGAATAAATACATCCTTACCTTCAACAGTACCATTCATAAAAGGGGAGCCAGGATTATGACGTGGACCGACTTTTACCCCTTCATGATTGGCCGGTAGCAAGGCACAAGTAATCCCATAATCCGTTTTATCACCGAGTAGATGGTCAGGATCATACATTTTAAAAGCTAAACCGACGACAGTGGCAATCGGTGCCAAGGTAATCCAGCGTTTAGAGAAATTCATTCTCAATCCCAAGACTTCCTGACCTTCAAACTGTCCATAGCAAACCACACCGGTATCTGGAATCGCACCGGCATCTGAACCGGCTTCAGGACTGGTCAAACCAAAACATGGGATTTCTTCACCTTTGGCCAGACCGGGTAAATAACGATCTTTTTGTTCATCGGTACCATAATGTAGTAACAACTCACCCGGCCCAAGTGAGTTAGGCACCATACAGCTCACAGCAGCAGTGAGAGAGCGTGAAGAAATTTTGCTCATCACCCGGCTTTGAGCAAAGGAACTAAAGGCACGACCGCCGTATTCTTTGGGAATAATTAGTCCCAAGAAGCCATTATCTTTAATATATTGCCAGATATGTTCAGGCAGCATTTTCTTCTCATGAATTTCCCATTCATCGAGCATGCTACACAGTGTTTCGACTTCGTTATCCAAGAATGCCTGTTCCTCAACGGAAAGTTTTGGATAGGGATAGCTATTAAAGGTTTCCCAGTTCGGCGCACCCATAAAGAGTTCTTTTTCCCACCAGCTGGTGCCGGAATCAAGAGCCTCACGTTCTGTCGGGCTAATGCTCGGCATGGCATCCGCTAATGCCTTATAGGCTGGCCTGGAAATGAAAGACATACGCAAAGGTTCGATCATGACGACCAGACTGATCAGGATCAGGGGAATACCCAGAATCAGTGACCAAGGACTGATAAAGGCACAAACCACTGACATGACAATCAGGGTAATTGCACCAGTGGTACGGGAGAGTTGAAAAAAGAAAATCGCCCATAAACTGGCAATGAGAAGAAGTACGGCGAAAATAAATAGCATTGTTATATTTCTCCAGGGTCATACAATTGTGATGCTGCCGATCTCCCTAAGGTGTCTTCATAAGACTTGATCAATTTTTTTACATCGCTTAAGCAACTGGCAAATTCACAATTGTTGTTGTGAGAACGATCGTTATTAAATATTTCAACGATATATTGAAGTGTTTTATCTGTTTTTGAGATTGTTTGAAAAATGCACAGTCTTCAAGTGAGAACACGCAAAGAAATGTGAAGATAAGTAATAACTTAATCTCTAAGAGAGGGTAGGTAAAATAATTAAAAAGTGAACAAATATAAATTTAGTTAGGCATAAAAAAGCCCTCTACTTGAGAGGGCTTTGATCTAAGTCATTTTAAGCTTCAATTGCCTGTACAGCGATTTTCTTCGCTGGATCAACTTTACGGCGTACTTCTGGAACCGGTTCGCCGTAGTATTGACGATCCGCAAAGTAACTTGAACGTACCATCGGTGCTGACCAGATATTCTTAAAGCCAAGCTTACGGCCATGTTCTGCATAACGTTCGAATTCTTCTGGCGTTACAAAACGGTCGATTGGCGCATGCTGTTTAGATGGCTGTAGATACTGGCCAATCGTTACATAATCCACGTCATGTGCTTTCAGGTCGTCTAACAGAGCGAGAACTTCTTCTTCAGTTTCACCGATACCGACCATCAAACCACATTTGGTTGGAATTTCTGGGCAATAATCTTTAAACATTTTCAACAGATTTAAAGAGTGCTGATAATCAGAACCTGGACGCATGGCTTTATACAGACGTGGCACAGTTTCGATATTATGGTTAAACACATCTGGTGGACATTCGGTCATGATGCGTAGCGCAATGTCCATACGACCACGGAAATCAGGTACCAGAATTTCCAGCAAAGTCTTTGGACTCAAAGCACGAGCTTCTTTAATACAGTCCACAAAATGCTGTGCACCGCCATC
>NZ_DFDO01000280.1:5206-5425 GCF_002367915.1 Acinetobacter sp. UBA3025 | reverse complement strand
AGTCCGGTACCTTTGGCACGGCTGGTCACAAGCGGGTAGAACACGGCTTCGATAATATCGTCTGGAACACCAGGACCATTATCTTCAATGTCGATTCGAACCACAGATCGGTGAATCACACCACTAATGGTATAAAGCCGCTGAATTCGGGTTCTTAAAATAAGTTCCGGTTGATGCTCGACAAAGAAATCCTTGTTTTCTGTCATCGCCTGAACGGCA
>NZ_DFDO01000280.1:0-5066 GCF_002367915.1 Acinetobacter sp. UBA3025 | reverse complement strand
TCTGTCATCGCCTGAACGGCATTTACGCAGATATTTAGCATGACCTGAATGAGCTGATCGCGATCTGCCAGAACTTCCGGCAGGGACAGATCATAGTCCCGAGTAATTTTTATTTTCTTTTTAGTCTGATTCACAATCAGTGAGCGGACACGTTCTAAAGGCTCATGCACATTGACCATTTCATAGCTGGGTAGCTGGCGTGAACCGAGCATGCTATCTGCCAGATTTCTCAGGCGATCCACTTCACTAATAATAATGTCAGTGAACTCTTTATATTTTGGATCTTCAAGGCTACGTGCCAGAAGCTGGGTTGCACCACGAATGCCACCGAGTGGATTCTTGATCTCATGTGCAACACCACGAATTAATTGGCGCGCAACTTGATGCTGCTGGATATAGTTTTCTTCACGTGAGATTTTCAGCATACGGTCACGCTGATTCAGCTCGATCAACAATAAAGGATGATTTGGCTTGCCCGCATTGAGCAGGGAAACCGTATAGTCCACATGAATGTCTTTAAAGTTGACGATGATCGTCGCCTCACGGCGAGTATAAGGTTGGCCAGTATGCAGTGTGTTATAGAGAGATTCTTCAGTATTGAATTCATCTGTTGGCGCTTGCAGTATATTTAATACCGGCGTGCCTGATGCGCGTAACAGGCTGACATCAAACATGGCCTCGCAGGCTGTATTTAAGTAATAAATATTCAGATGACTATCAACCAGCATAATGGCAGTGGTCAGGTTGTCCACCAAAAGGCGATAGTCGATGGAAAGAGGCTGATCCATTAGCGGTGGTTTTCCTGTATTAAAATGGCGCAATGGCATCTTCATAAAGCAAAATAACAATTTCAAAGTTCAGATTTGAGGCAAATTAAGCAAGATGCACGCCAACTTTAGAACTCTTGTTAAAATTTTGCTGAAAAATGCACGAAATCTGACGGGGATGCCCAATCAAACTCAGGTATAACGGATTAAATTGAGGCTGTAAACCTAAAATGATTCATTTTGGTGCATAAGCTTTTATATTGAATATTTTATGGCGTTATTTTAGTGCGTGATGCAAAGAGTGGCCATTTCAACTATTTTTATGATGCGAAAAGACATACAATACGCGCATTCTAGTGGAGCGCAGATTCATGAAGTCCCCCAAAGTCGGTTTTGTATCTTTAGGTTGTCCTAAGGCATTGGTAGATTCTGAACGAATTTTAACTCAGTTAAAGACTGAAGGTTATGATGTCGCATCGGATTATGACGGTGCTGATTTAGTAGTAGTAAATACCTGTGGTTTTATTGAATCTGCAGTACAAGAGTCTTTAGATGCCATCGGTGAAGCGATGAGTGCGAATGGTCGTGTCATCGTAACAGGTTGTCTAGGAAAAGACGAAGATAAAATTCGCCAAATGCACCCGAACGTCCTGAAAGTGACAGGTGCAGCGGCCTATGAAGAAGTGATGGATGCGGTACATGAATATGTTCCTGAGCCGCCAAAACACAATCCATTTATTGATTTAGTTCCTGAGCAAGGCATTCGTCTTACTCCGAAACACTATGCGTACTTGAAAATATCAGAAGGCTGTAACCACCGTTGTACCTTCTGCATCATTCCAAGTATGCGTGGTGATCTGGTTTCCCGTCCAGTTGGTTCTGTGCTTGAAGAAGCTGCAGCACTGAAACGTTCAGGTGTCAAAGAAGTACTCGTAATCTCCCAAGATACTTCTGCTTATGGCGTTGACACCAAATACAAACTGGACTTCTGGAACGGCCAGCCAGTTAAAACCAAATTCTATGACATGTGTGAAGCACTGGGTCAATTGGGCATCTGGGTGCGTCTGCACTATGTTTATCCATATCCACACGTAGATGCCGTAATCGATTTGATGGCGCAAGGCAAAATCCTGCCTTATCTGGATATTCCATTCCAGCATGCCAGCCCAAGAATCCTGAAGCTGATGAAACGACCTGCTCACAGTGAAAATACACTGGAGCGTTTAAAAGTTTGGCGTGAGAAATGTCCTGACCTAGTCATCCGTTCTACATTTGTGGTGGGTTTCCCGGGCGAAACGGAAGAAGATTTCCAGATGCTTCTGGACTGGCTGAAAGAAGCACAACTGGATCGCGTGGGCTGTTTTACTTATTCACCAGTTGAAGGTGCGACAGCGAACAATCTTCCAGATCATGTGTCGGAAGAGATCAAACAGGAACGTTATGAACGTTTCATGCAGGTTCAGCAGGAAATTTCAGCAGCGAAGCTACAAAAACGTATTGGCCAGAAAATGACGGTGCTAGTCGATGACCTGGAAGAAGAATTCCCGGTTGCTGTAGCACGCTCATATGCGGATGCGCCTGAAATTGATGGTAATGTTTTTGTTGAAGATATCGACAAAAGTTTGATTAAGGCAGGAGATTTGCTTGAAGTCGAAATCACTGATGCAGATGAATATGATTTATTTGCTAAGCTGATCTCAATCAAGTCTGCTTAAGATTTTGAATTAAAAGAATTTATATTAAATAATTTGGAGTTTTATGATGTTGGATTCTAAAAAGCCACGATTTGGTCGCATCCTGCTAAAGCTATCTGGTGAAGCACTGGCAGGGAACAAAGACATGGGTATCGATGCACAAGTGCTCGATCAGATGTCACTTTCTATTGCGCATCTCGTGGGTTTGGGTGTACAAGTCGGTATCGTCGTGGGCGGTGGTAACCTGTACCGTGGTAGCCAGTTGCAAAAAGATGGTCTGGTAGGTCGTGTAACCGGTGACCAGATGGGTATGCTGGCAACTGTCATGAACGGTCTGGCATTACGTGATGCTTTGGTACGCCGTAATATCAAAACCCGTTTGATGTCTGCATTACCGATTGGTGCAGTGGTTGAATCTTATTCTAGCCGTGATGCGATTCGTCATCTGACTCAAGGTGAAGTGTGCGTATTTGTAGCGGGTACAGGTAATCCGTTCTTTACTACGGATACAGCAGCTTGTTTGCGTGGTATCGAGATTGAATCTGACCTGATCCTGAAAGCTACTAAGGTTGATGGTGTTTACAACAAAGATCCAAGCAAATACGAAGATGCCGTGAAATACGACACATTGACATTTGATCAGGTGTTGGACGAGAAGTTGGGCGTCATGGATTTAACTGCGATCTGCTTATGTCGTGACCACAATGTGCCACTTCAAGTATTTGACATGAACAAATCTGGCGCATTGCTTTCAGTGGTGATGGGTGAAAAAGAAGGAACTCACGTCACCAATTAATGACGTGAGCTACAAAGCCCTTTATACTACCTCCTAATTTAGTAAATACATCTTTTAAGAATTAAGTAAGGAAGATCATATGATTAACGATCTTAAAAAAGACGCAGAAGAGCGTATGAACAAGTCTCTTGACTCGTTAGAACATGGTTTCGCTAAAGTTCGTACCGGACGTGCGCATCCATCAATTTTGAACGGTGTCATGGTTCCTTACTACGGCTCTGATGTGCCATTGAACCAGGTTGCCAACGTAGGCGTGGAAGATTCACGTACATTGCTGGTTCAACCGTTTGAACGTTCAATGGTTGCTGCAATTGATAAGGCGATCCGTGAGTCTGATCTTGGCTTGAACCCGATTACTGCTGACGCGATCCGTGTACCAATGGCAGCGTTGACTGAAGAAACTCGTCGTGACATGCAGAAAGTTGCACGTAACGAAGCTGAAAATGCCAAAGTTGCGATCCGTAACATCCGTCGTGATGTTTTAGGTGACATCAAAGCATTGTTGAAAGAAAAAGAAATTTCTGAAGATGACGAACGTCGTGCATCTGACGAAATTCAGAAAATCACAGACAAATTTGTTGCTGAAGTAGACAAACGCTTGGCTGCGAAAGAAGCTGAATTGATGAAGGTCTAATTCATCAATGACCGCTTCTGAAGAAAATTCCCGTCTTCCAAAACATGTTGCCATCATCATGGATGGCAACAATCGTTTTGCCAAAAAAAATCAGATGCAGAAAGGCGATGGACACCGTGAAGGAAAAACGGTTCTAGACCCAATTGTTGAACATTGTAGAAAAAGAAATATCCAGGCTTTAACGGTCTTTGCATTCTCCAGCGAAAACTGGAACCGTCCCCAATATGAGGTCGACCTGCTCATGAAGTTGTTGGAAGACACGATTCATGAACAGTTGCCACGTATGCAAAAATTTAATATTGCTTTACGTTTTATTGGTGATCGGTCGCGTTTATCTCCTGAACTGCAAGCATTGATGTTGCAAGCAGAACAAATGACTGCTAATTTCGATAGTATGACGCTTACCATTGCAATCAGCTATGGTGGAATGTGGGACATGGCACAAGCTGCGAAGCAGATTGCTGCGGATGTTTTAATAAATAAATTAGATCTTGAAGCAATTGATACTGATGTGTTCGGTCAATATGTTAGTTTGAGTGACTTGCCGCCTGTTGATCTGCTGATTCGTACCGGTGGAGATTTCCGCCTGTCCAATTTCCTGCTCTGGCAGGCAGCATATGCAGAGCTGTATTTTACTGAGACCTTATGGCCAGAATTTACCGTAGAGGAATTCGATGACGCACTTGCTGTATTTGGCGGGCGCGAACGTCGTTTCGGTAAAACATCAGAGCAGATTCTTCAAGAAAGACTTGAGAATTAATACACATGTTTGAGCGGATTATAACCGCATTGGTGCTGGTCGCAGTCGTACTGAGCTGTATGTTTGCGACCAAATCACAATATCCAATGTTCGCATTGATGGTTGTGGCTGCCGGGGTGGCAGGCTATGAGTGGTTTAAACTCATGCCGCGAAAATGTAAAAATGTAATCAAGCCAATGGCGTGGGGTTATGGTCTACTGACTGCAGCCTTATCTGCACTGGCTTTATACTATTGGGATGTAGCCTTATTATTGTGGTCGGCATCTATTTTGACCTGGTTACTGAGTATCTACTGGGTTAAAACCTATCCTGATTATGATGGCTGGTACAATGTCAGCTTGCATGGCATCGGGATTGTACTGGTTTCTGCTGCTGTTACAGCAATCTTCTCGGTTTGGCTAAACTCCCCATGGTG
>NZ_DFDO01000316.1:0-3231 GCF_002367915.1 Acinetobacter sp. UBA3025 | reverse complement strand
AAACGAACTGATGCTTGAAGCTTCGAAAAACTTCCAGCAACGTGCGCAAAGTCTGGCTCAAGCCTGGAACAAACCAGGCTATCAACTGGTGAATCTGAATATCAACACCAATAATTCGGGTTATCCACCTGTGCCACGCATGGCGATGGCCAAATCTGCTTATGCCGAAGCAGTTCCAGAACAGGAAATGGCAGCGGGTGAATCCAAAATGACCGTCAATGCCAATGGTTCTATTCAGTTTAAATAAGTCTTAATAAAATTATTCAGATGTTTAAAAACCACCCTTTTGGGTGGTTTTTTATCACTTGAATATTCTTTGAAAAATCAATGCTACAAATTCATACAAACTCAGATATGAATTGAGCTTTGATCGGTTTAGAGTAACGGACATTTGTGTCAGCCCTCTCTCCTCATGTCACTCGATCAACTGAACCTGTATCTGTTTCATCTTCTCAATGTACCTGACCAAGCCTCGATCTGGATGATTAACTATGCCAGTCTGATAGCGCATGATCTAGTGTATGTATTCCTGCTGATTTTTGCTATTGCCTGGCTGCGTGGTAGTCGTGAAATCAAAACAGGGATTATTAAAGCTGCGATCTTCACAGCAATCACCTTGTCGATTAGCGAAGTATTATCTGCCGTTCTAAACACACCCCGCCCTTTTGTTATGGAGGTTGGTCGAACCCTGATTGAGCACGCCCCTACAGGTTCATTCCCAAGCAATCACATGAGTATTTTTAGCGGGATTGCCTTTGCCTATTATTTCTCAGCACAACGTGATTTGGGACGAATCCTACTCTGGACTGCCTGGTTGGTTGCGTGGTCACGGGTTTATGTGGGTGTACATTTTCCGATTGATATGGTGGGAGCATTCCTGATTGCTTTGGCAGTTAATCTTGCTGGCTTACCGCTCTGGTGGAAATATGAGAATAAAATCATGAGCTTTATTTTCAGCATTCATCAATTCCTGTTTAAGCCTTTTATTCGGATGGGCTGGGTGAAGTAAATTTCCAGACATAAAAAATCCCGCTCGAAAGCGGGATTTTTTATATCTTGATAACTTAGTAAATCGCCATATGATTGCGATGAATCATCTCTAAAGAACGTGCTTCGCCCAATACCTGATGGACTTTATCTGATGCCAGACCTTTGACGATTTCCGCTGAACGCGAACTAAAGTTGACACGTCCTACAGCAATACGGTGACCTTGTCGATCGACACATTCCACTACATCACCACGGTCAAAATGTCCTTCTACCGCTTTGACACCGACAGGCAACAAGCTACGGTGATTTTCTTTGATGGCTTTAACCGCACCATCATCAATCACCAAACGACCTGCAGTTTGCAGATGCGCTGCTAACCATTGCTGATGTGCAGTCATGCGATCATCATCAGTGATAAATAACGTACCCAACATTTCACCTGCCATCAGGCGCGATAAAACATTGTCACTATCACCACTAGCGATCAAGGTTGGGCAACCAGATTTCGCAGCCAGACGTGCAGCACGAACTTTAGTCAGCATACCGCCACGACCAAATTTTCCGCCGCCGCCTGCCATATCAAACAGGCTTTCATCCATGGCACGCACGGTATGGAACAGTTTGGCATCCGGATTAGAACGTGGATCCGAGTCAAACATGCCTTCCTGATCAGTCAGGATAATCAGCAGATCTGCGTGAACTTGTCCCGCCACCATCGCAGCTAAGGTATCGTTATCACCAAAGCGAATTTCGTCAGTAGAAACCGTGTCATTTTCATTAATGACCGGAATCACATGCCAATCAATCAGGTGCTGCAAAGCATCACAAGAATTCAGATAACGACGACGGTCTGCCAGGTCATCATGAGTCAATAACACCTGAGCAGTTTGAATGCTGTGTTTTTCCAGCACACTTGACCAGGTCTGGATTAAACCCATCTGACCAATGGCAGCACAAGCCTGAAGACTGGGTAGATCGGTGGGTCGATTCTCAAGTTTCATTCGAACCATACCTTCAGCCACAGCTCCGGAAGAAACGAGAATAATCTCGTGTCCGGCATTGTGTAGATCCGCGATTTGTCCCGCCCAATGCGAGATGGCATCTAAATCTAAACCTTGCCCGTTTGCTGTGAGTAAAGATGATCCGATTTTAACAACGATTCGTTTACAACCCTTGAGCTGACGTTGCCCATCTACCACTTCTATCATCTTGTCCTCAGACTTATCTTTAAAAGATTAACGTACGTAATATACTTCTACGTCGCTGTCGTCATCATCTTCATCATCAAAGTCATCGCCGCCCAGACGTTGAGCGCGACGCATTTCACGATAAGCTTCTTTCGCAGCAATCGTTTGTTCACGTGTTTCAGCTTCAAGCTGATCACGGAATTCTTTCATCTCTGCTGCGTATTCAGGATCTTCAACTTCGCGTTCGCGTTGCTGCTCGATTTGATCCATCAGGTAATACACCACATCCTTAGTTCCTTCAGCCGTTAAGCCTGAAGTTTTAAAGACAGGACCTTCCCACTGCAATTCTTCAAGAATGTGATTACACCATTCATCGCGAGTATCTACAGCAAGCTGATCGACCTTATTCAGAACCAATACCACCGGTAATTTTGAAAGTGTTGGGGAGAATTTTTGCAACTCATTCAAAATCGCTTTGGCATTGTAAGCTGGATCTGAACCGTCAATCGGTTGAACATCGACAATGTGAAGCAGAATACGGGTACGTGCCAAATGTTTCAGGAAGCGAATCCCGAGACCTGCACCTTCTGCCGCACCTTCGATCAGACCTGGAATATCCGCCATTACAAATGAACGGTGACGATCCGCATCCACTACACCCAGATTAGGTACCATGGTCGTAAACGGATAATCTGCCACTTTTGGTTTTGCTGCAGAGACTGCACGGATAAAGGTTGATTTACCTGCGTTTGGCATGCCAAGCAAGCCCACATCAGCCAGTACTTTCAGCTCAAGGCGGATTTCACGGAATTCGCCTTTAGTACCATGTGTACATTTACGCGGAGAACGGTTGGTTGATGATTTGAAGTGGGTATTACCCAAACCACCTTGGCCGCCATGTGCCACTAATACTTTCTGGCCGTCTTCAACCAGATCGCCAATAATATCGCCAGATTCAGAATCGACGATAGTTGTTCCCACAGGAACTTTTAAAATAACTGATTCGCCACCACGACCAGCACAGTTTGCGCCAGCACCGTTTTTACCACGTTCA
>NZ_DFDO01000072.1:0-3272 GCF_002367915.1 Acinetobacter sp. UBA3025 | reverse complement strand
TAATGTGACCACTTTATAGATTAAAAACTAATCAATATTAAACAATATGAGTCGGGTAACTTTTTGAGTTTAGATGTTTAATTTATATAGTAAGTATGCAAAGTTTAATTACATTGCTTTATTAGCTGGCAGAGTAAATTCCGAAGGATAAATTCAAGTGATTTTGTCAACTTTGGAAGGAAGTTTGCTATAATGTTCAGCTATCCTTTTTCTATCTCTCTATTTACCACTATGCACTATCCTAAAGTATACGATGTCATTGTTATCGGTGGCGGTCACGCAGGTACGGAAGCAGCACTGGCTGCAGCACGTATGGGTCGACAGACATTACTCTTAACTCATAACATTGAGACTTTAGGGCAGATGAGCTGTAACCCGGCCATTGGCGGGATCGGTAAATCACATTTAGTGCGTGAAATTGATGCCTTGGGCGGTGCGATGGCGCTGGCTGCCGATAAAGGCGGTATTCAATTCCGTATTCTGAATTCACGTAAAGGCGCAGCAGTTCGTGCAACTCGTGCGCAGGCTGACCGTGTTCGTTATAAAGCAGCGATTCGTGAGACTTTAGAAAATCAAGCGAATCTGGATATCTTTCAGCAAGCAGCAGATGACCTGATTGTTGAAGGCGATACTGTTAAAGGTGTCGTGACCCAAATGGGTATTCGCTTTGATGCGAAAACTGTGGTGCTAACTGCAGGTACATTCTTAGGTGGTGTGATTCACGTTGGTCTTGAAAAATCAAGAGGTGGTCGTGCAGGTGATCCACCATCAATTTCTTTAGCACATCGTTTACGTGAATTAAACTTACCTGTGGGTCGTTTAAAAACAGGTACACCACCACGTATTGATGCACGTTCAGTTGATTTCTCTGTTATGACACCGCAGCCGGGTGATTTCCCGTCTCCAACCATGTCATTTATGGGTGATGTGTCTATGCACCCTGAACAGGTGAACTGCTACATCACGCATACCAATGAACGTACCCATGAGATCATTCGTGGCGGTTTAGACCGTTCACCGATGTACACTGGTGTGATTGAAGGTGTAGGTCCACGTTACTGTCCATCAATTGAAGATAAAATTCATAAATTTGCTGATAAAGATTCACACCAAGTATTCCTTGAGCCTGAAGGCCTGGATACACATGAGCTTTATCCAAACGGTATTTCAACTTCTTTACCATTTGATGTTCAGTTTGAATTGGTGCGTTCAATCCGTGGTATGGAGAATGCACACATTCTTCGTCCGGGTTATGCGATTGAATACGATTACTTTAACCCGCAAGCATTGAAGTTCACTTTGGAAACCAAAGCGATCAATAACCTGTACTTTGCTGGTCAGATTAATGGTACTACTGGTTATGAAGAAGCGGGGGCACAAGGTCTGCTTGCAGGTTTGAATGCTGCACGTCGTGCATGGGATCAGGAACAATGGACACCAAAACGTGATGAAGCGTACATGGGTGTACTGGTTGATGACCTGATTACTTTGGGTACTAAAGAACCGTACCGTATGTTCACTTCACGTGCGGAATACCGTTTGATGTTACGTGAAGACAATGCGGATCAACGTTTAACACCAATCGGTCGTGAAATGGGTCTGGTAGATGACGAACGTTGGGCAGCTTACTGTGAAAAAATGGAAGCTGTAGAGAAAGAAACAGGTCGTCTACAACATCTTTGGGCTGCACCAAACAACCCAATGGGTAAAAAATTCGTTGAGATGACAGGTGCGGATCTTTCTAAAGAATGTTCTGCAATTGATTTGTTAAAACGTCCAAACATCACCTTTGCTCAAATTGCAGAGCTCACAGGTTCTGAAGTTTCACCACAAGTGGGTGATCAAATTGAGATTGCGGTGAAATACGAAGGTTATATCAACCGTCAGCATCAAGACGTTGCACAAATGAAACGTTTAGAGGAAACCAAGATTCCTGCTGATTTTGACTATGATGTTGTTTCAGGTCTTTCTCGTGAAATTACATTGAAGTTAAAAGATATTCGTCCTGAAACACTGGCTCAAGCAAGCCGTATTCCGGGTGTAACCCCTGCAGCAGTTCAATTGGTGATGATTACGATTCGTAAGAATGCCCAAGCGAAAAAATCTGCTTAAGATTTGGAAGTAAAAAACCCGCGTAATGCGGGTTTTTTATGTTTAATAAGTTTGAAAAAAATTAAAGATCAATTATTTCAAGAATAGATTCAGTAATTTTGCTATGTTAATTATGGGAAATGTACAACAATGAATCTAAAACATGGATAGAGAAAAATACATACGTGGCGCGATTTACGGTTTACTTGTTGGTGATGCGGTAGGTGTGCCTTATGAGTTTAAAGTGCCGAGCCAGCTGCCTGATATTGAACAAATTGATATGATTCCCCCAAAAGGATTTGCGCGGACTTATGCCAGTCTTCCAATTGGAACGTGGTCAGATGATGGTGCACAAGCATTATGTTTGTTGGCCTCATTGTTAGATCAAAAGAAACTCAATCCTGAAGATTTTATGCAACGGATTTGCGATTGGTACCAATCAGGTTATATGGCTGTCGATGGTCAGGTATTCGATGTGGGAATTCAAACGGTTGATGCGATACATCGTTATCAATCGGGTATCTAGTTAAATCAAGTTGCGAAAAATGATGAATATGCCAATGGTAATGGTGCGCTGATGCGTGTATTGCCTTTAGCGCTCTGGCATCAAGGCTCTAATCGTGAATTAATAGAGGCGGCATTTATACAATCACATCTGACTCATGCGCATATCCGTTCTAAATTATGTTGTGCATTATATTGTTTATGGGTAAGTAAAATTTTAGATGGTTGTTCTATTCAAGATTCATGGATAGAAGCAATTGAAATGCTCAAGCGTGAATTGAGTGATCAGAATGGTGCGTTAGATGAGCTTGAGCACCATATTTTAAGTGATGACTGGGATCGACCGACAGGTACTGGCTATGTCGTAGATTGTTTAAAGTCGGCATATTACGCACTACAAGCTAGCAATTATGAAAAGGTGATTAAGACAGCAATTGCGCTGGGTAATGATACAGATACGACTGCATGTGTGGCGGGTGGTATAGCTGGTTTATATTATGGTGTAGATGCAATTCCATCATCTTGGATGAATCATTTACGAGGTAAAGAAATGGTGGAAGAATTGCTTGTGCAATGGTTGTAGAAATTTTCTAAAGAATGACTGCGATGATGTTGGGATTTGCTAAAATATTCAAAAGTTCCACATCTAGATCATTCCAATGCCATACCAACTCGTT
>NZ_DFDO01000239.1:0-10173 GCF_002367915.1 Acinetobacter sp. UBA3025 | reverse complement strand
CGGTAACGGGCATAAAAGCGGGTCTCAATATCTGGACTGATCTGATAACCCAGATTAAAAGCCAGACCTTTACCATCACTTTCGGCATGATCCTGAATCCCATCAAACTGCGAACCCGTCACTGCCAGATAATAATCTAACTTGTCGAGTTGTCGGCCAGTACTAAACTGGTATTTCTGATAGCCATGGCTACCCGCTTCGTATTTTAATTCAGAGCCATTCTGCTCTGCACCAGTCTTACTTTTATAGTTAACTGTTCCACCTAAGGACAATCCGCCCTGTTTTAAACCATTGGCACCACGGTACACCCCAACATGATCAATCCACCACGGTTCAAGCAGTTCATAAGCTGTACCACCTGGCCCGGTAAAGGGAATATCATCGATCATGACATAAGTTCCGGATGCGTGTGCACCAGAAGTACGGTTAATGCCAGAACCACGGATAGAAATTTTGGCTCCTTCATTGCCCGGCGATTGGGCATAAATACCGGGCTGGAGACGGAAGACGTCAGCAGTGGTTCCCAGACGCTGATGTTCTAACTGCTGATCTGAAATAAAGTTGGTTCCTCCCGAAACGCTGGCAAGTTCGGCCTCAGTCTGTTGCTGGGAATTTGTATTTTGCTCAGTGGTCACCACAATAGTGTCCAGCTGCTGAACACTATCCTGTGCTAGCGTAGTTTCAGCATAAAGATGGCCTGAAAATGCCGACAGTATCATCAGGCTAAGCGGGTTTTTCTTGAGAGGAATTTTTGTCATATTCATGGCGAATTTATACAATCCTGTATAAGTGATCCTGATCTGCTTTAGGACTTGGCTTAAAATTTAAGCTGTAGCATAAATGAAGCATGCAAAATTAAGCAGATATTTTCTGCCAAAATATCTGACTGGTGCGGCAATATTTTTAATTTATTCTATACAAATAATCTGTCAGTACTTTGCAAGATCACAGATAGATTCAAACAATTTCTGACATCTAATTTATTAAGTATTTGTAATTTATAGATATGTATTTTTTTCTTGTAACCATCTAATTCGAGTTGGCAAAAAGTGATTTAAATTAAAAATTTTGAAGATATAAACAATATTCTGATTCATAAAGATCAGTTTAGTAGACAGGTTTCTAGACCAAAATCTAAGTCATAACTAGAAAATAGAATTCTTATTTTTTGAACTATGGCTTATAGATTTCAGCCCAAAAAAGAAACCCTCCTGCTAGAGAGTTTCTTCATGTATTTTGGCTATTATTTAGAGGCATTTTCGATTACTTGCGCTTGTAATGGTGTAACTTGCTGGGTTTCGGCTGATTTTTTCTTGGTTTTCATTTCTGCCACTTTGGCCAGAGTTTTCTCGGTAAAGCGTAAACCACCGTCTTCTGCCATCACATTACCCGCCATCAAAAGACTGCTTATTACTAGCAGTGATGGTATAAGTTGTAATTTCATATCTATTCCACCTTTTTATTTTATAGTGGATTAAAAATAAGCAATTATTATTCCAACGTTTTTATCTCTATTTGATTTTTATTTTTCCTGATCATCTTGATGAAATTAAAATTGATCTAAGCGATGAATTTTATATTCTTATTCGCCTTAAAACTCCTTATTTTAGTGCGCTTATTTTAAGAACGCCTCATTTTAGTCAGGCTAATTTACTCTCATCAGACTCCATGCACTATTTTTATGACACTTTTAACCTGATCTCCTGATTTTTTTGCACTAAATTGCATGGTATGTTTTTTGCATAAGTCCTCATGGAATATTCCTCGATGTACTAGCTAAAAATCTTGCATGTCTAAATTACGAATTGCCCTGATTGATGATGATCCAGAACGCGCTGAATTTATTCAGGCTTCTTTGCTTGCGCATGATTTTCATGTGGTAGCCTGTGTCATTCTGAATGACCTCAACATTGTTGATATCAAAAGTCTGCATGCCGATGTCATTCTGTTAAATATGGATCATCCTCATCGCGATATTATTGAAAGCTGCGTGAGTCAGTATGAATTACCTACTGTTCTGTTTACCCAAAATTCCAACAAGGACACCATCAGGAATGCTATTGATGCCGGAGTCACGGCATATATTGTGGACGGGATCGATCCAACCAAACTGGAAAATATTCTAGAAATATCGATTGAACAATTCCAGAAACATAAAAAACTGTTACACGACCTGAAGGAAACTCAGGAAAAATTAAGTGATCGCAGGGATATTGATAAAGCCAAAGTCCTGCTGATCCAGCTGCATGGACTGAGCGAAGAAGAAGCATTTGCCCTGTTGCGCAAAAATGCCATGAGTCACCGGATTACCATTGGCGATATGGCAAGGCGCTTACTTGATGCACAAAAACTGTTATCCGGCCAATAAGGAGCATTCAATGACAACATTAGAAAAAACAGAACTCAATATTGGCTATATTCCACTGCTTGATTGTGTTGCCATTCTTTGGGCGGAGCGACAAGGTTATTTTACTGAACAGGGTTTAAAGGTAAACCTGATCCGTGAAGCCTCCTGGTCCAGCTTACGCGACCGTCTGGCCTATGGCTTTCTGGATGCTGCCCATTGCCTGTCTGCCATGCTTCCCGCGGCTGCTTTGGGCGCAGACCAGTTACAAGTCGCTTTGCAGACCCCATTAGTCCTCAGTATCAATCAGGCATTTATCAGCTTAAGACAGGATTTGTGTTATGAACTGGGCATTCAGCCTGAAGATAATGAACAGATCACGTCACAAAAGCTGGTCAGTGCCTTAAAGCAGCAACATAAAGTAGGTCTGGCTCATGTTTATAAATACTCCATTCATCATTACTGTTTAAGAGAATGGCTGGCTTTAACTGATGCGCAATATGCTAAAAATATATTGCTCAAGACCTCACCTCCTCCTTTGATGGTCAAAGGGATTGCAGCACAGATTTTTGATGGTTTTTGTGTGGGTGAACCTTGGAATATTCAGGCCAAGCTTGAAGGTTATAGCCTGATTGTCGCAGCAAGCCAAAATGTGATTCCTAAAGTGGCAGATAAAGTACTAGCAATAACTCAGGAATGGGGCGAGTTGCATCCACTGACTGTAGAGGCCTTAGTCGCAGCTGTAAATAAAGCCCAGATGGATTTAAAGCATGCTACGGATCTTTCTGAAGTCTGGGACATGCTGATGGATTATCAGATTATCCAGTTTGAATGTTCAGCTTCTAGACACGTTTATGACTTCCATAAGATTCAGAATATTATTCGTAACCTTGCAGGTGAAAGTGTTGAGCCTCAATTCACCGATTTTATCTGGCTATTAGAGCAGATGGAAAAATGGGAAAATATTAATCTGTCCGCAGATGATCAGCAACAGATTGCCCAATCCTGTATTTATCAGCAAGAATCCACGACTGTATAAATTTATAAACTTCCATAAAAAAAGACCCAGAATCGTTCTGGGTCTTTTTATTTACTGCTGATATTTAGCTGAGCGCTTGCTGCAAATCCAGTTGCATGAATTTTTGCAAGGACAATTTTCCAGCAATCATCTGATTGATGAATTGTGACATTTCATCATACAAGGTCTCATATAGTTGCGGCTCTAATGCCATATGTCTTAACTGGATCTGTAAATGCATCAACAGTTCCTGTTGCTCACATTCACCCTGTTCCAGAGCATAGATATAACCCAGCACTGCACCTTTTAAAACTACATCAAATGGCAAGCTATATTTAAGCAAGGTCGATAATGACCCCATAACCCGTTCATTATGTTCCAGCTTTCTTAAAGGTTCACGCCCTACACGTGCACATGGATCCTGATAAGCATAGGCACAGGATTCAGTGAAACTTTGTGCCAGCCGCTCCAGATCTGAAGCATGCTTAGGAATCTGGTAACAGAGACCATGCTTCACCTGCGCTAAGGCCTGCTGCATGAATTTTCTGACCGCATGATCTGACATGGCCACGCCAATGGTCTGATGACCGCGCAGGCTGGCATACCAGGCCATCATCGCATGCACACCATTCCATAAGCGGTTTTTAATCAGCTGGATATTGGCAATATCATCTACCAGAATCATTTGGCGCATTTTAGCCAATAATGGACTGTTATTTTCCACATAGATTGGCATATCCGTTTCGGCATTAAACAGAATCAGGTCCATCGACTGCAGAATATGACTTGGCTGAAAATTACGGCGCAGGTCTTCAATATATAAGCCCGCCTGATGTTCCTGCTCTGCATTCAGGGCTGTAGAATCATCCAGATCCACTACGGACAGATCTTCATCCAGCTGATACTGCTTGAACATGTTGTATTTGATGCGCAGCTGACGGTACAGTTTCTGGTCGGACAGTTTGGAGACCATACGGTTCACCACTGTGTCACAGAAATAATGCTGATCCATAATGTGCTGCGCTGTCTGTTCATCCGTAATCTGTTTCAGACGGCTCAGAATCTGCTGCATCACCAGCTGTTTGGCCCCGATTTTATTCAGGATAATTAACAGCGTCAGCGGCTGTTCCTGCTGCTCGTAGGCCAAGTATCGCGCATATAAACCCTGTGCAATCACCTCTGCTTCAGAAACCAGAGCTTCCTCAGGGACACAGACTGCGACCAGACTGGATTCAATATAAATATTCTGCATTTGCTTCAGATCATATGCATCAATCACGCTCATATTTTCAATACGCTGGTCAAAAGAGTTCTGACCATAACGAATGCAATAGGTGCCAAACGCATTAACGGCAGACTGATAGAGTGGATTACGGGTCGAGGCAATAATTTTGCGTGGACGCGTATAACCATCCCAGTGTGATAACACCTGAGCCAGATAACCACCACCAATTGCACCGAAGCCGTGAATCCCAACTGTTAACTGATTCAGCGTTTGCGGAAATGCAGTCTCAAGTTCTGGCATTTCTAGCACCGGAACAAAGTGGTTCAGATCTATCAGAAAATCTTCCATCGTTTCATAATAATACTGGGCTTGTGCCAGCATCGACTCATTCGGCGTTTTAATGTCTTTGAAAAGTACCGTCATGCCACCTGCATCATAGGCAGATCGCAGACCATTTTCAGAATCTTCAAACATCAGGCATTGAGCCGGACTTAAATTGATTTTTTCGGCTGCGCTGATAAAAATTTCTGGATGAGGTTTCCCCTGTTTAATCTCATCACCACACACCAGCACATCAAAAAATTTATAGACATTGGCATTGATCAGATATTCTTCTGCAATCGCACGTCGACTCGAAGTCGCCACAGCCATTTTTAGGCCTGCCTTGCGTAGGCGTTCCAACACCTGCAATAAACCTTTTTTAATTGGAACACCATAATTGCGTACATGTTCTAGTTCCAGTACATCGGCATGCTGGCGGATCTCGGCATAAGGAACATCTTGTCCATAACGTTCTTTGGCCAACTGTTCGGCACTACGGGCACTTAAGCCCAAACACTGCATTAAATAGTTTTCAGAAAATTCGACGCCGATCAGCTCACGCGAAGCTTGTTGCAAGGTTTGAAAGCGCAAACGTTCAGTATCAAACATGGTTCCATCCATATCGAAAATTGCGCCGTGTACGATTTGATTTTTAAATTCTAGCATTGCTCCCCTTTTATAATTCAATGAGTTAAGAAGTGGACAATACCTTAAGGAAAATAAGAGATTAAATAAACTCATGTAAAGATATGAAATATTTCTGACTATAAATTGATCAATAAAGACTAAAATACAATTATTTATGTTTCCAGATGTAATCAAACTGTGAACTTAAGTAAGTTGTTAGTCCTGCCTATCAGTTTAAATTTTCTTTTGAAATATCAGGTTATTTTATCATTTTGAATGTTTCTGCTTATCATGGCATTCATTTTGCTTAATCAGTATTACGTTTTATAAAAATTGTAATATTGAGGGGCAACACTATGAGTTACGTTGCACGTGAACTCAGTCAAAGAAATAAAATACTGTTTGGCTTGGGCTCTTTTTTAATACCGATTTTGATTTGGTGTGCAGTCAGTTATTTGCCATTTATCTGGCATCCACAAGTCCAGATTGCCGATTCAGGCAGCGTCAGCTATTTACAGGTCGGTAGTCGTATTGATAAGGATATCTTTTTCTCTGCTGCGCAATCCGCAGTGGATCAAGGTCTGGCGCCGCCCCAAGGTATTCTGGTCAATCCGATCTATCTGCCTGCCCCGCATGAAGTAGCGATCGCATTGGTGACTGCATTTACCACTGAACCTGCTCAAGCCAATGCACCATGGTTTCATGAAAGCCTGTGGCACAGTATCAAACTGGTGTTTACGGCTTTCTTTATTTCTTCCCTGATCGGTATTCCACTCGGTATTTCATGTGGCTTCTCTAATAAAATCTCCCAACTGACCGAGCCATTTGTTGAGTTTTTCCGTTATCTGCCAGCCCCAGCTTTTGGTGCCCTTGCGGTGGCTATTTTAGGCATCAATGATGCACCAAAAGTAGCCATCATTGTGATTGGCACCTTGTTCCAGCAAATCCTGATTATTGCCAATACCACACGACTGGTGGATCGCAGTCTGATTGAAGCCGGTTTTACTCTGGGTACCAATAAATTAAAAAGCCTATTTCATGTGGTCATTCCAGCAGCCCTTCCTGAAATTTATCGTAACTTACGCGTACTACTGGGATGGGCATGGACTTACCTGATCGTGGCTGAACTGATCGGCAGTACTTCCGGTATTACCTGGTTTATCACCCAGCAGGCCCGTTATCAGAATTTTGACAATGTCTTTGCAGCGATCCTGATCATTGGGGTAATTGGTCTACTCTGTGACGTGATTTTAATGAAATTGGGACAACGCTTATTTAAATGGAAACCGGGAGCAAACTGATGCAAAACTCTGAATTTAATACCCGTGAATATTTTGACAAGATTTATAGCCGTCCGGTCATCCTGGAAGCCAAACAGCTCACTCAATCCTTCAAGCATGGAAAAACCGAACGCACCATTTTAAATGGCATTGATCTGAAAATTCATAAACGTGAGTTTATCTGTGTGATTGGTCCATCGGGTTGCGGCAAATCGACCTTTAGCCGCGTTGTTGCTGGGCTTGATCCTTATACCAGCGGTGAAATTCTGGTGGATGGTAAGCCCATTACCGGCCCAAGCCCGGAACGTGGCATGGTATTTCAGGGCTATACCCTGTTTCCATGGAAGACCGTGAAAGAAAACATCATGTTTGGCCCGAAAATGAAAGGTCAAAGCAATGCTTCTGCTGAAGCGCAGGCACGTGAATGGATCAACATTATTGGCCTGGAAAAATATCAGGATCAGTATCCGCATCAACTCTCAGGTGGGATGAAACAGCGTGTGGCGATTGCCCGCGCCTTGGTCAATGAACCTAAAGTACTACTGATGGATGAACCTTTTGGTGCACTGGATCCGCATACGCGCCAGAAAATGCAGCGTCACCTGATGGATCTGTGGCAAAACATCGACATCACCATCATTTTCGTGACCCATGATATGGATGAAGCCATCTTGCTGGCAGACCGGATTGTGGCGCTGAAAGCCAATCCAGGTGAGATCAAAGAGATTATTGAAGTGGATTTGCCACGTCCACGTCATCCAGATCTGATGCTGACTCCGGAATTTAAACAGCTTCGCGAGCACGTCAATCAGCTGGTACATGCACAGGAGGATGAGCTGGATCCTGCACTAGCCGATCTTCCAGAGATTCCACGCTTGACCAAAGTCAGCACGAGCAAATAATCCATTTTAAAGAGCCTTTGGGACGACCCAAAGGTTTTAGTCGCTGTGTTGGACGACCAACAATAAGGTGATTGCAATGCAAGACCAATACGTACTCCCACTCGTCGATATTTCCAAAATGCAAAATCCACATCTGGCCGATCGTCTTGAAGTTGCGGCAGCTTTAGACCAGGCCTGTAAAGATGTCGGATTCCTTTATCTTAAAGGAGATCAGTTTAATTTTGATTATGCCACGTCACTGGTTGAACTGGCCAAATCCTATTTCGAGCAGGATCTGGACACAAAAATGCAGCACTATATTGGCAAATCCAGTAACCATAGTGGTTATGTGCCAATTGGTGAAGAACAGTTCGCAAGCAACAGTTATGACCTCAAAGAAGCCTATGATGTGAATTATGACTATCAGGGTTCTAGAACAGACTGCCCATTGCTTGGCCCAACCTTATGGCCTGATTATCCAAATTTTAAAGCCATTGTCAGCCAATATTACGGTCACTTGCGCACCATTAGCGAACAAATTTTTTCTGCTTTTGCCCTGGCTCTTGGTGTCAAAGAAGATTTCTTTGCCGATAAAATTAATGATGCGCCAAGTCAATTGCGCCTGATTCATTATCCGTACAATCCGGATATCAAAGATGCCGAAGGCATCGGCGCACATACCGACTATGAATGCTTTACCCTGCTATTACCAACTGCGCCAGGTTTGCAGGTGCTGAACAAAGCTGGCGAATGGATTGATATTCCATTGATTGAAAATACGTTGGTGATGAACATTGGAGACATGATGGAAATCCTGTCCAATGGCAAATACCTGGCAACCAAACACCGCGTAAAAAAAGTCTCTGAAGAACGTTATTCCTTCCCGCTGTTCTGTGCCTGTAACTATGACACGGTGATTGAACCGGTGGTAAAAACTGATGATTCCAAATATAAGCCTTTGATTGGTGGTGAACACCTGTTTAATCAGACCGCACAAACGTTCCAGTATTTAAAACAGCGAATTGCCAATGGTGAGCTGGTTCTAAAAAATGCCGTTCCGCTGTCTTCCTTTGGGCTGAATGAAAAATCGAAGGCAGCATCATGAACCTGTGGGAATTAATCAGAACCTTAAGTCCAACCACTACTCAGCCTGAAGTTATTCCAAGCTTTTTATACGGGGCATTTCGCAGGAAAAGCATCAGTTTCTTTAATGGCTTAACCGACCAAAGCACCATTGTGTACTGGTTCCAGTCACGCAGTTTTACTATTGATTTACGACTGAAAAGTCAGAATGACACGCCAGTGACCGAACGTCAGGGCTGGATTGGTAATACCATATGGAATGATGCAACGCAGCTTTTGTCCTGGGAAGTAGAAGACTACGCCAATTACCAGAACCATGTGCAATGGCCTGAACCTGCAAAACTGCACGCGATCGGCAACTGTATTCTGGAATTTTCACCGAGCAATGTCTATGTCGAAGACTGGCGTCAGCAAGTGAAGAAAGGCCTGTTCTTAGGCCTACGCTTAGAATCTGCGGTAGATGTCCAATCAGGTGCAAAACTGCAAATGGATGGCGGTCTGATCATCTGTGATGATCATATTGCCTATGCCCTGACCCGTTTGCCAGAGATGCAATCTCAAGTTGCAGAACTAGATATCAAGTCAGCCGATACTACTTCATTTGATCTATTAGAAAGCTTTGAAGTCTCTATTGGCACCCAAGGTTTAAGTAAAACCTACAGCACCCGTACCGGTGAAACAGGCAACGCCTTTGATCTGGACAATTTTGAAATTCTGGATGCAACCCGTCTGGTCCAGCATGTGGTTCTGGATGATCGTGCAATTGACCTGATTTTTAAGATTGATATCTACCAACCTGAATATGAGTTTCAGCACAGGACTAGCACGACTACAGAAGCTGAACAGTGGATGAGCAAAGAACAGAATCACCTGCTGCATCATGCAGAACGGGTGTTATAAGGAGGAATATGGCTTTTTTATATCTATCCGTTGCTATTATTGCAGAAGTCATCCCGACTTCTGCACTAAAGGCCTCCAATGGCTTTAGCGTACTCTGGCCTTCAATCACCACATTTGTTGGCTATGCGATTGCCATTTTCTTTCTTTCCATGGCCATGAAAACCATCCCAATGGGCATTGCTTATGCCATCTGGTCCGGTGCAGGTATTATCCTGATTTCTACAGTGGGACTGCTGGTGTTCAAGCAGCATCTGGATATTCCGGCACTGATTGGTCTGTCATTCATGATTGTGGGAATTATTTTTATTAATGTCTTTTCTAAAAGTGTTGAACTTTAATTTTTATATTTTTTAATGGTATATAGGACTTACGCATTGACGGATTCAAAAAAGTATTAAAATACTTTATAAAGTATCTGTGATCAGACGAATTAAACATGCTTCTACAGCAACTTGTACATTACCCATTTATATGGGCTTTCTCATGACAGAACC
>NZ_DFDO01000232.1:17920-18096 GCF_002367915.1 Acinetobacter sp. UBA3025 | reverse complement strand
CCAGCTCCAGTACGATCCAAGCGTGATTATGCATATGGCAGTCGGAACCTCTCTGGCCACGATTATTGTGACCTCAATCAGTTCGATAATGGCACATCATCAGAGAGGGGCAGTGTTATGGGATGTAGTGCGTAATCTGGCGCCCGGCCTGGTCATTGGCTCATTCTTAGGAGTAC
>NZ_DFDO01000232.1:9465-17726 GCF_002367915.1 Acinetobacter sp. UBA3025 | reverse complement strand
TCATTCTTAGGAGCTGGTATTGCAGATTATTTATCGGGTCAAGGCCTACAATTGCTGATTGGTTTCTTTGCAGTCTGGATTGCATTCAGGATGTTTAGAGGTGCGCATTATCAGGTTGATCCGAATCAGAAATTGCCTTCAGCAGCATTACAGCTGGCAGCGGGTGGCGGCATTGGTGTGGCATCGGCCATCTTTGGAATTGGTGGCGGCAGTTTGACTGTGCCTTTCCTGAATCGTTGTGGTGTCGTCATCCAGAAAGCAGTAGCCACTTCTGCTGCCTGCGGTTTGCCAATCGCAGTGGCCGGTGCCTTAGGTTTCATCTGGTTTGGTCAGAAAGCTGAAGTCGAAGTACCAAATACGATTGGTTATATTCATATTTATGCGTTTATTGGTATTAGTGTGATGAGTTTTATCACTGCAAAATTTGGTGCAAAAGTGGCGCATTTATTATCACCAGTTCTATTAAAAAAATGTTTTGCGGCCTTATTGACTACAGTTGGTCTGTATTTTATCTATCAAGGCTTTACTGCCTGAACTACTCATTTTTTATCAGCTAAATTTTTTGAGGAGAATAGGTCACTATTCTCCTTTTTCTTTGACTGGGTTGGCTGTATAGACACAAGATTGTCTGACAATGTCAAAGTATTTTCTGCAAAAAAGCCGTTTAATAACTGAAAAGTCATCCAGAATGACTGCACTTGCATCAATAAAAATAAGACAGGAACAGTATGCAACAACAAGAAGCACACAGTTTGTCTGAACAGATTGCCAAGCATATCAGTGAACAGATTATCCGGGGTGAACTGGTTGAAGGCGAACGCATCCAGGAACTCAGAATTGCATCGGAACTTGACGTCAGTCGGGGATCAGTCCGTGAAGCCTTGCTCTTGCTTGAACGTACCCAGCTGATTGAAATCTTCCCGCGTCGCGGTGCTATTGTCTCGGAAATGTCGGCCATGCAGGTTCGTGCCTTGTTTGACCTGACCTCTTTATTGCTGGGGCAGATGGTACATCGCATGGCAGAAACCTGGCGTAGCCATGAGGCAGAGCGCATTCAGCTATTATTAGAACAATTAGAAGCCGAAACCCGCCAAGGCCATATCGAAAAGTTTTATGATTTGATCTTTCAGGGAATGGCCCAGCAACAGGAGATGGTCGGTAATCTTTACCTGATGCGCTACTATCAGGAACTGCTGCCATCTTTACGCCGTAGCTATTTTCTGACCCTGAATATTTCAAGACGTGAGCTACAGGAATCTTTTGAATTATTTAAACTGGTGACGGAAGCGATTTTAATTCGTAAATCCCATCAGGCGACGTTATTTATGGAAGATTTTTGTCGACACTTGCGCAACCTTGTGTTGGAATCTCTGATACGGATGAAACAAATTGAACTCGCGTGGGCCAGACGCTCACGACGTTAAATCAGGACACTATGCGTTTAAGCAGTTTAAAACTTTCAGGCTTCAAATCTTTTGCTGACAGTACTACCTTACACTTCAAGGATAACCGGACTGCAGTGGTGGGACCCAATGGTTGTGGTAAATCAAATGTGATTGATGCCATACGCTGGGTGATGGGTGAGTCCAGTGCGCGCCAACTACGTGGTGGCAGCATGCAGGATGTGATTTTTACCGGAACAGCCAAGCGCAAACCGGTGGGCATCGCCAGTGTAGAACTGCGTTTTGATAATACTTATGGCAAGCTGGGCGGTGCGTATAATGCCTATAATGAGCTGGCAGTGCGTCGTCAGGTCAACCGTGATGGCAAGTCTGAATATTTCCTGAATGGCACTAAATGCCGACGTCGTGATATTACCGATATTTTCTTGGGAACCGGTCTGGGGCCGCGTTCTTATGCAATTATTGAACAGGGCATGATTAACCGTCTGGTAGATGCCAAGCCGGAAGAAATGCGGGTTTTTATTGAAGAAGCTGCCGGGGTTTCCCGTTATCAGGCACGTCGCCGCGAGACCATGCTGCATCTGGATCACACGACGCAGAACCTGTCGCGTCTGGAAGATATTGCCTCTGAACTCAAGTCTCAGCTTAAAACCTTGAAACGCCAGTCAGAAACTGCCATTCAATATAAGGAACTGGAAGGTCAGATCCGTACCATTAAGATTGAAATCCTGTCGTTCCAGTGTGAGCAGAGCCAGCGTCTGCAAGAAGAATATACTGTGCAGATGAATACGCTGGGCGAGAATTTTAAGCTGGTACGTTCTGAATTGACTACTGTTGAGCATGATCTGGGAGCGACCAGTGAACTGTTCCAGCGCTTGATTCAACAGTCCACACCGCTACAAACTGAATGGCAACAGGCTGAGAAAAAGCTCAGCGAACTGGAAATGACCCTGCAGCAAAAGCAGTCCTTATTGCAGCAGAACTCAAGCAGTCTGGTGAAGCTGGAAGAACAAAAAGCACAAACCAAAGAACGTTTACAGCTGATTGAATTGCAACTGGACACCCTGCATCAACAACTCGAAGATCAGACTGCACAATTGCAGAAGCAGGAAGGTCAAAGTCAGGAACAAAACCAGGGTCTGACTGATCTGAAATCCCAGCAAGGCACAATTGCTGCCCAGTTTGCTCAAATTAAAACCCAGGTTGAGCAACAGCAACAACGTAAACAGCAAATGCTGGCGCAAAGTGAACAGCTGGCTAAAAATATTGTCCGGATTGAACAGCAAAAAGAAACCTTGCAACAGCAGGCAGCACAAATTCAGCAGCAGGCGCAGCAAGATGAGCTGGAACAGTATCAGACTGATAGAGCTGAAACTGAACAGCAAATCACTGGCTTTGAGACTCAGCTCAAAACACTGAAAACTGAGCTTGAGCAGCTACAGGCAGAACAGGCAGGTCAGCAGCAATTGCTCATACAGATGAAATCAGAAATTCAGGTACTGCATTCAGAACGGAAAAACCTGAGCCAGTTACTGACCAAAGCCAATCCAAACGCCAAAGCGGATGCGGTGCAGTTAATGCAGGTGTTGAAGCTGAATCCACAGGCCAAAGCTCATGCCAGCCTGATTGAAAAGTTCCTGGCGAAATGGCTTTCTGCACAAGTATTAGAAGAAACTGAGCATTTTTTGAAAAATAGTGCACGCCAGCTCAAAGCTCAGATGATACAGGATAATATTCAGCTTGATGGACTCCCTTGTTTAGCAGACTGGATTGAAGCGCCTCAATACTCACTCTGGCAACAGGTGGCCGTAGCTGAGAACTTTAAACAGGCACTTGGTTTACAAACTCAGCTGAGAGCAGGCCAGTCGATCCTAAGTCTGGATGGCTATCATGTCGGTCCCGACTGGATGATTGCACTGGATTATGATGAAGCCAGTCAGGCGGGACAAGGGGCACTGAGTCATCGTATCCGTCTGGATGAAATCGAGCAGCAACTGGCTCAGCTTGAACCGAAATTCGCAGATCTAGAGCAACAGCTTCCTGAACTCACTGCTCAAGTAAAAGCTTTGCAAAGCCAGATTCAAAGCATCAATGAGCAGCAGAAACAGGCACAAAAGCAGTTACAACAGCTTGATCTGAACATTGCCAAAGTTCAGAGTGCGACGCAGGCCTTTGCGGTACAGAAACAGCAATTGCAGAACCAGTTACAGCAACTGGATGAGCAGCTGGAAGAAGATGCGATGCAGAAAGATGATCTGGAAATTGATCTGCATGCACTGAATCTGAAACTGGAACAGGCACTGCCAAATTACAAAACCTTGCAATTCCAGCTGGAAGAACTCAATGCCCAGCTGGAAGACTCACAGCAAGTCACTCAGCAGGCGCAGCAGGAATTAGAATTACTGCGCCGTCAAACGGTACAAAGTCAGCAGCAGGCTGAACTGCTGGAAAAAGACCAGCTGTTTTTAAAAGAGCAATATCAACAGATTATTGCGCAAATAGAACAGGCCAAAAAGTTTGTCGATCCGGTACAACTGGAATTACCTGCTTTACAGAGCCAGTTCAATGAACAGGCACTGATCACGGAAAAACTGCAAAAAACCTGGGCAGACTGGCAGATCGAGCTGAATCAGATCCAGAGCAAGCAGCAGCACCTGACTGAGCAGCGCCATACTTTCCAGCAGCAAGATGAACAATTGCGTACTGAACTTGAAGCCAAACGTCTGGCCTGGCAGGCAGCAAAATCCGATTTACAGCATTATTCAGAGCAGCTGAAAGAGTTGAATAGTGAAGTAATTTCAGGGCTAAATATTGATGTAAAAGCACATCAGGCTAAACTGGAAAAAGCACAGGCTCAATTCGATAAACTGGGTGCGGTGAATCTGGCAGCTTCTGAAGAGTATGAAGAAGTTTCGAAACGCTATGACGAACTCAGCCATCAGATTCAGGACCTGGAAAATACCGTTGAACAGCTGCAGGCAGCAATGAAAAGTATTGATCAGGAAACCCGTAAGCTGTTTATGAATACCTTCGATCAGGTCAATGCCGAGCTGCAAAACCTGTTCCCGAAAGTATTTGAGGGCGGTGAAGCGAGTTTAAGTCTTGAAGATGGATGGCAATCGGGTGTAAAACTGATGGCACGCCCACCAGGCAAGCGCAATAGCTCACTGGCATTGCTTTCTGGTGGTGAAAAGGCTTTAACCGCATTAGCACTGGTCTTTGCAATTTTCCGCCTAAATCCGGCACCATTCTGTGTATTGGACGAAGTGGATGCACCGCTGGACGATGCGAACGTGGGACGTTTTTGTAATTTAGTCAAAGAGCTTTCTGAACAAGTGCAATTTATTTATATTACCCATAACAAACTTGCAATGATGATGGCGACTGATCTTTTAGGTGTAACCATGCCTGAACCGGGAACCTCAAAATTAGTGACAGTAAATTTGGAACAGGCAAAAGAATACGGCTTAGCTGCGGAGGTATAACATGGAAATCACCACAATTATCGGGATTGTTATTGCAATTGTGATTATGCTATTCGGCATAAGACTGATCTTGAAAAAACCTGCGGAGGCTGTACCGTCACTGGATGCGGATCTTCATATTGATCCTGACAGCCAGACTCCGGTTATTCCAAGGCATGTACGATCTCAACTGTCTAAAACAGAAAGTCCGGCAGCTACACGTGTTGAACCGAGCCTGAATGAAGAAGCAGTAGACAACATTGCACCTGTGGCAGAACAAAAAGAAGCAGCCAAAGTAGAGCCAACTTTGACTGAAACCGTCCAGCCCGAAACCAAAGCAGCAAGTCCGCTCGATACACAGGTGGTTGCAGAGGAAGCAGCCAAAACAGAAGAAAACACTACGCCAGCTGAACAAGAAAACAAGCCTGAAACAGTAGAAGTAGCAGAAGAAGAAAAAGAGCCTAAAGCCGCTGAATTTAGCCTGAATAGCAATATTGAAAAAGCTGAAATTTCTGACTTTAATGATGAAAGCAGTATTCTCGATGCACATCTCCATGAGCAAAAAATTGTGGATGAAGAATGTTCGCTGGCTAATGCTGAAACGATTATTTCTTTGCATGTTTATCCACAAGGCCGTGCACTGTCAGGTGAAAAAACCTTAAAAGTTTTACTGAAATATGGCCTGCGTTATGGTGAACTGGCATGTTTCCATCGCTATAGTGAAGATGGCTCGAAACTGCTATTTTCGGTATTACGTATGGCAGATACAGGGATGGAAGGTTTTGACCTAGAAACTCTGTCGACTGAAGAAGTCAAAGGTCTGGCGTTCTTCCTGGCTTTACCGCATAGCGATGTACAGAATGCTTTCGATACCATGGACAGCATTTCACGTCTGATTGCGCGTGAAGTGGATGGTCTGGTTTATGATCAGAACCAGCAGGAAATGACCCCGCAATTACGTGAATTCTGGCGTCATCAGGCGATTGATTATCGTGCTGGACAGACTGCAGAAGTTTAATATTCCAATATTGAATCTGCAGAATCCGATTTTTATAATAGCGAAAAGCTGAATATTGTATAGGGCGGATTTTCCGCCCTTTTTTATGGTGAAATTATGACCCAAGATGCCACTGTCATTGCGCAAATGCGTCAATTGATTCAACTGCTTGCCAAGCATAATCATGCTTATTATGTGATGGATCAACCTACGATTGAAGACAGTGAATATGATCAGCTCTTTCATCAGCTCAAAGCTTTAGAAGAACAATATCCACATTTACAACAGCCAGACACACCGACAGTGAAAGTAGGCGGTCAGGCACTTTCCAAATTTCTGACCGTAACGCATGCGGTGCCAATGCTGTCTTTAGGCAACGTGTTTAATCAGGATGATCTGTTTGCTTTCGCACGCCGTATTGAAGAGCGTTTACCCAATCAAAAGATTGAATACGATGTTGAGCTGAAATTTGACGGTCTGGCAATTTCCCTCTGGTATGAACATGGCGTACTGGTTCGTGGTGTTACCCGTGGTGATGGGGAAACTGGCGAAGATATTACCCAGAATGTCAAAACCATCCGTAATCTGCCGAAATTCCTGTCTCCAGTGAATGGCGTGATTCCAGAATTACTGGAAGTGCGTGGCGAAGTGCTGATGCCGAAATCCGGCTTTGAACGCCTGAATGCGGCCAATGCAGCGAAAGGCGAAAAAACTTTTGCCAATCCACGTAACGCTGCGGCCGGCAGTTTACGCCAGCTTGATCCGAATATTGCAGCTTCTCGACCTTTGGCTTTTTATGCCTATGGGATTGCCCAATGTGTACCACACCATGGTCAAACCACGATGTCAGCCAGTCTGGAATGGCTACAGCAGTTTGGCTTTGCTGTGGGTGAGCGGCATTTTATCTGCAGTAGCATCCAGGAAGTGCAAAAGGTTTACGAGCAGATCATTGAAGAACGTTCAAAGCTTAGTGTCGAAATCGATGGTATGGTCATTAAGGTCAATGACCTTAAACAGCAACAAAAACTGGGTTTCTTGAGCCGTGAACCACGTTGGGCAACGGCTTATAAATTCCCAGCAGTGGCTGCATTGACCACTGTTGAAAATATTGACTGGCAAGTGGGTCGTACCGGGACTCTAACGCCTGTAGCACGGTTGAATCCGGTTGCAGTGGGTGGTGTAACCGTTTCCAATGTAACGCTGCATAATATTGGTGAAATTCACCGTCTGGATGTAAGAATTGGGGATACCGTCAGTGTCTATCGTAGTGGTGACGTGATTCCTAAGGTTGAAAAAGTCTGGCCAGAATTTCGTCCTGCCGATGCTGTAGAAGTGTATTTACCTGAGAACTGTCCGGTGTGTGGTTCTCCAGTCGTCATGCCGGAAGGTGAAGCACTGGCACGTTGTTCAGGTGAACTGTATTGTGCGGCGCAGCGCATCGAAACCATCCGTCACTTTGTTTCACGTAAGGCTATGGATATCGAAGGTCTGGGCGATCGCTGGGTGGAGTCACTGTTACATCTCAATCTTTTAAGAGATGTCTCGGATATTTATCACTTGCATGAGCATCGTGAGCAATTACTGCAAATCGAAAAAATGGGTGAAAAGTCCGTTCAAAATCTCATTGATTCGATTGAGAACAGCAAGAAAACTACATTGGCAGCGTTTATTTATGCGCTCGGGATTCGTGGCGTAGGTGAAACGACAGCACGTATGCTGGCCAATACTTTCCAGACTCTCGACGCTTTACGTAGTGCTGATGTAGACGCTTTAAAGAAAACACCGGATGTTGGTGATATTACCGCAGAGTGGATTGTTGATTTCTTCCAGGCACCGCATAACCTGGAAGTATTGGATCGCTTGTTGGCTGCCGGTATTCATTGGGATGCACCAATTGCACCAACGCGCCAACCACTGAATGGTGAAAGTTGGGTAGTGACTGGAACTTTAAGTTCTATGGGACGTGATGAAGCAACACAACTGTTGCAAGCCTTAGGTGCACGGGTCAGTGGCAGTGTATCGAGTAAAACCAAATGTGTGGTGGCGGGTGAAAAAGCGGGTTCTAAGCTCGATAAAGCAGAAAAACTCGGTGTGCCCGTAATCAATGAAGCGCAATTTATTGCTTTGATGAAAGAGCATGGGCAAATCGAAGAATAATCAGTTCTAAACAATGACTCAAATAAAAAAGACACCTAGGATGATGAATCTTAAGGTGTCTTTTTTATTGCTAATTCAAAACTATAGGTGAATGAGAGGGGAGGATAGACAAATACAAGGACGGGTTCGGCAATGTAAGTTGAATTCACGTACAATAGATTCATTTGCAGGTATAGATCCTGCCTGATTGATTCTGTTCTCCCGTTGATGATTGGCATACACATGGCGCAAGCAAAGAAA